>JBBRWF010000038.1:0-15620 GCA_038249405.1 Anaerolineales bacterium | reverse complement strand
GCTGCTTCAAATGCAGCATATTGACCGGGGCGGATTTTTAGAGGCGCGACTTCAAGGATCATATTTAAGCCCTATATGAAGATTTTCTATCGTGAAAGTTTTTCAAAATCTATTGAAACGTCTCCACGCCGCCGCCGAGGATGAAGTTGATGACCAGGCTGTTAGTGACCCATTCGACAGGGGATCGGTCGTCGGTGTAGACTTCGCCGCCAGTGGGGTCGGGCTGCAGGCTGGTGAGCGCCACCCGGGCGGCCTGTACCAGCAAGGGCGGAGCCTGCGGGTCAGACATGAGCAGGCTGAGGTTAACACCAAGGGTATCTGCCGTGCCTGGCTGCCGGGTAGCATAGAGGATGGAATTGAAGGTGTAGGGAATATCCATGACGTGC
The DNA here is from genome assembly GCA_038249405.1 of Anaerolineales bacterium. Lineage (GTDB taxonomy): Bacteria > Chloroflexota > Anaerolineae > Anaerolineales > Villigracilaceae > UBA5195. The sequence goes on along the minus strand of JBBRWF010000038.1, from coordinate 15,234 downwards.
GTGGAAGGCAGCACGGTAAGGATTGTGGCGGAAAGGTCATTGATCAGGCGCCGGTCTTTAGGAGCGCGGCCTATGTTGATGGCCAGCACGCCGTTTTCGGTGAGGTGATCGGCGCAAATCTGGAAAAATTCACGGGTGGTAAGGTGCGGAGGAATGTAGGGCGGGCGATATGCATCCACCACGATCAGGTCATATTTATGCGGGCTGTGTTCGAGACCCCAACGGCCATCAACGACAAACACGTTCAGGTTGGGCATGGTCATCCCGAAATACTTCTGCCCCACCTGGACAATCTTTGGGTCGATCTCATAGCCATCTATGGGGACTGCACCGTAGATGGCGGTTGCCTGGCGGGCGGTAGTACCAGCAGCCAGCCCAATAATGGCAATGCGCTGAACACTGGCCAAGGAAAATTGGGGGTTGAACATGGGTGCTACCAAAAATTCCTCCCAGGGGCCGCCGTAGAATAATTTGTTCGGGTTGTATTCGGAATGCACACCCTGGCCTTCGTTAAGGCGCAGCAGCATGCTGCCATCTCTTTCGACCACTTCGATATAGTTGTAGGCTGATTCGGTTTCAAAAACCTGACCCGGGGTGGATTTGATACGGTAATCATAAATCAGCGCGGCACCCGCCAGGGCAACCGGCATGAGCAGGAAAGGCAGAACGCTGCGCCAGCCTGATGAAAGCCAGAGACCGATCAGCGCCACGACCAGCAGGATACCGGCAAAAAGCAAGAAGGTCAGGGTGGTACCAATCAGCGAAAACAGGACCAGGGTGGGTAAAAACGCCCCAAGTACCGAGCCCATGGTTGAGATGGACGATACCTGCCCGGAGATAAGCCCAGCATTCGATTTATTGTTCATCAAAAGCCGCACCGCAAATGGGGAAGCCATCGCCAGTAAGGTGACGGGTATGCTGAAGAGGATAAGGGTGACGACAAAAGAACCCAGAACCACACCCAGGCTGAGTACGTCAAAGGCCGCAGCCGCTGCACGCAGAACCGGGCCAGCCACGAACGGAACCAATCCAAGCGCAGCAGCGCCCCAGATCAAAATGGTGAACAAGGTGCGCGGGTGTGGTGAGCGATCGGCCCAGCGGCCGCCCAGACTGTAGCCAACGGCAAAGTAGACCATGATCAGGCCAATAATCCCGGCCCAGACCAGATTGCTGGAACCATAGGTGGTCTGCAGCAGGCGCGAGGCGCCAAATTCGGCGGCGAGAGCGGTCATGCCGGAAATAAAAACGGTGAAGTAGAGATAACGTTGCATGGGTGCTATTATAAGGGGAAATGGTCAGGGGACCGGTGTGCCTGGCGCTTCGATTTTCACAGAAGTGACAAGGATAGAGTTGCAGCCTTCATCCTGCCAAAAATAAATATACTTGCCCGCAGGATCAAAAACATCAATGCGGTAGATCTCACGCCCGCTGATCGTGACCATGTTCCAATCTCGCACCAGGAGAAGCTGGCTATAAATCTCGCGATTCTTAGGAACAATATGCAGCAGGTTGATATGGCCGTTTGGCCTGGAATCGCTTTTCCAGCGATAATAAACAGCATGGTTATAAACACTGGTTGATACAAGCCCGGCGGATGCATATTCACCGCTGGTAATCAGGATATCGTGTGTGGCAAAGGGGATCGGCTCATCGCGCCAATTAGAGACATGCCGCACAACGCCGTGAAAACTGGTAAATGGCTTTTCCTCATAGGTGATTTTCCAGGAGCGCTGATCCTTTGTGTCACGTACACTGCTGAAATCAGCAGAGAAACTCAGTTCGGCAAATGGTGGAGCAGCCAGGCCAAAGAAATCGGAATTTAAGGAATAGTACAAAAAACCGCAAAGCGAAAGACTCAGAACCAGCAGGATAAACGCAAACAATGGCGGCAATTGCAGCAAGATTGCCACTGGCATAAACAAAACATTTTTTATCGAAAAGCGAGGTTCCTCGTCCATGGGGAGACTCATATGTATGCGTGCTAGCAGGATGGGTTTCTGCCACCCGATTATACCTGCCCCCTGCCAGCCGATTATGAATGAAGTTCTCAGAGCTACCAAAGCGAAGATGTTCTCCGCAGTAAGGGTTTTGGCACTATAAATTTTGAAGGCGATCAATCATTCTCGGGAGCGCCCGGTGGACAATCTTTAACAATCTTTAATTGCTTGACGTTTCAACGGCGAGGGGCTAAAATTCACCTTCGCCATTCCGGCTGACTGTGGTCAGCGGGAAGGTGTTTTCGGAGGAAACGCATGGACCCCAAATTGCCCGACGAAAATGAAGCTCCGCAAGTCGTTAATCTTTCCCAGGTTACTGTGGAGAGCGTGCGGGCCGATCTTGTACGTGCCAGCCAGACCACCATCCAGCAGTTGAACGCGGATGAAGTGGAATTGCAGATGTCTGCGGCGGGCGGTGTGCAAACCAGGGATATGCATGCGCGTGATTCCGCACTGGGCGGGGTGGCAGCTGAACATGCCAGCGTACAGGACAGTATTGTGGGCGGCATCCGGGCCGAAACACTCAGTTTCAACGGTGTGGCAGCCCTGGCAGTGGCAAATAGCCTGGAAGCAAAAGAAGTACATTCCATCGCCACAGTAAGCCGCGAACTGCACGCCGATACCATCCGCACCGGTATTCTGATCAGCCGCGAGGTGCACGGTAGCGTGACCACCACGGTAGACGGACGCAGCGCGCTGCTGGCCGGGCTGGCAGGCGGAGCAGTTACCGGTCTGATCCTGCTGGCTGGAAAATTGTTGTTCGGCCGCAAAAAATAGTCAATATGAGCGGTGATCCTTCCGCCATAAATTTTATAGAGCGAAGGTAATCCAGACAGCCGCGAAAGGCACTGGGTGAGAGGCGCTCGAGGAGAATTAGAAAATGGAAAAAGTAGTCTTAACAGCAACCAAACGCACCGTGATCGGTAAGCAGGTGGGTCAACTGCGCCGTGCCGGTCAACTTCCGGGCGTGATCTACGGTCACAATTTAACCCCAACCCCCATCACAATGGATGCGCACAGCGCCGGTCGGATCATCCCGCGCCTGACTTCCTCCAGCATCGTCACTATCGATCTGGAAGGCACCTCGATCCCTGCGCTCGTGCGCGAGAAGCAGAAGAATTACATAAAAGGAACCTACACGCATATTGATTTCCAGGCTATTTCGTTGACCGAAGCCATTCGCGCCGAAGTCAGCCTGCACTTCCACGGTCTGGCCCCTGCGATCAAAGAATACAGTGCCGCCATCGTCAACAACCTGGATTCCATCGAAGTAGAAGCCCTGCCTAGCGACCTGCCCGAGCGCATTGAAGTGGATCTGAGCGTACTGGCAAAGATCGGCGATGCCATCCACGTACGCGACCTGGTCATCCCGGCCGGTGTGACTCTGCTGAGCGATGTAGATATTATGGTTGCTGTCGCGACAGCCACACACGAAGATGCCGAAGCAGTGGCAGCCGAAGTTGCGGAGCCCGAAGTGATCGAAAAGGGCAAGAAGGAAGAAGAAGAGAAGTAAGCTGGTTGGTTCGAAGATGGAAAGGCGGCCTTGTTGGGCCGCCTTTTTTGTTTTGACAAGATCACCTGACAAATTTGTTGTGGAAAAACATTGTTAATTTTCCATAATTCTACGCATAAAAAAAGTTGTAAAATATTTCTGGAGGTCCTTATGCAAAAACTCGATCTCAAGACAATCCTGAAACCGTATTATGGCGCAAAACCTGCGCCTGCTTTCCTCCATGTACCTGCCATGAATTTCCTGATGGTGGATGGCCGCGGCAACCCGAATACTTCTGCGGAATATGTGGAGGCCGTCCAGGCACTATATGCAGTGGCATATACGCTAAAGTTCAAGATCAAAAAAGGGCAAGGGATTGACTACCCGGTGATGGCGCTGGAGGGGTTGTGGTGGACAGAAGACATGAACCAGTTCAGCGCGGAGCGAAAAGATGACTGGTTGTGGACCATGATGATTTCCCTGCCGGATATCATCACAGCAGAGCTGGCTGAAACTGCGCAGGGTGAGGCCGGCCGCAAGAAGGCACTGCCCGCGCTGCCGAAGGTACGCTTTGAAGTGTACTACGAAGGACTGGCGGCCCAGCTCATGCATATTGGGCCGTACTCCACCGAAGCAGAAAATATTCAACGCCTGCATACCTTCATCCATGAGCAGGGCCACAGCTTCGCTGATGGGCAACGGCAGAAGCACCATGAAATCTACCTTTCGGACCCGCGCAAGTCCGCACCGGAGAAGTTAAAGACAATCATCCGGCAACCGGTGAAGGAACAGGGGTAAGGCAAGGCTAGATACTCACTTGCGGGCTGAAGACCAGAGTCAAAATCCATTGATCAGTTGGCCTGGCCCTTTCAGCCAGCCAGACGCCCGCCGGCGGCAGCGGGTTGCCGTGATCATATATTTTTCGTTGGGCAGCCAGGTCCGCCGCGGGCAGGCCGAGTTGGGTAAGCAGCAGGCCGAGTGGGCCGCCGTGCGATACCAGCCCTAGCGGACCCAATTCTTTACTCTCGCTGACCAGCCTGTTCCAGACTGGCTGAAAACGTGTGGAAACCTGTTGTTCGCTTTCCCCGTGACGCCACTCGGCGAGAGAGTCATCTTCTTCAAGGTGGAGAATACCGGCAATCTGCGCGCTAATTCGGGCGGTAGCTTTAGCACGCTCGAGGGGGCTGTGAACCAGCTTTTTGACGCCCGCCTGATGGAGAAACTCTCCCAGCTGGGCGGCCTCCTTTTCTCCCTTATCGATGAGAGAAGGTCCAGGCGGAACATCGTAGGGAATATCGATGCGGGACCAGTCTGGCGTGGCATGACGGATCAAATAAATGCGGGCAGCGCGGGATGTTTCTGTCATTTAGGCTAAGGGATCCAGTGAGAATGTTGAAAAGAGGGATTATTTTTCATCTGGCAGCAAAGGAAAAAGGGAGGCGATATTTTTGGGGATGGCGATGGGGAAACCTGTTTTGGCATCCACAAAGACCCACTCGCTTTCACCTTTGACCAGGAGTTTGCCATCCGCTTTGCGGAAAAATTTTATAACGGCGCAGGGAACGCACGCGGCGCAAGTTCTCCACCCAGGTGCGAACTTCAATCTCATCGCCTGCAAAGGCCGGTCCGAGATATTCGATGGTATGGGAACGAACAATGCGTTGTGCAACGGCGGCAATCACCTGTTTGGCGGCCACATATGGTGAGGCTGTATGGGGACAATCGTTATCATGCAGGCATTTTACCTCAAAGGCGGCATTATAATGACAGGGTATGGACATTGAAACTTCTTCGCCGCTAAAATCTACACCCAATACCGCCGAAACCCAGAAGCGCAATTTTCGTTACGTGCAGATTGACGCCATCGGTGTCAGCATCTCGAATGTAGCGGCGCCGTTTTTGCCGGTCTTTCTAACCCGCCTGGGGGCCAGCAATTTTCAGGTGGGATTACTTTCCTCCATGCCCGGCATGACCGGGTTGGTCCTGGCAATCCTGGTGGGGCGCTTTTTGCAAACGCGCCGAAATATTGTGCACTGGTACGGCATTTCGCGCCTGATGGTGATCTCGTGCTATGCACTGACCGGGTTAATCACGCTAACCCTACCCAAAGAAAACACAGTGATCGCCACGCTGGCGATCTGGGCCTTTGCCACGCTGCCATCCACGGCGTTGGCGGTGGCATTTTCAGTGGTGATGAACGCCGTCGCCGGGCCGGAGGGCCGTTACGCCTTGCTGAGTCGGCGCTGGGCAATCTTTGGATTGACCAGCGTGATATTTACTTTCATGGTGACACGCGTCATCGACCTGGTAAGTTTTCCAATGAATTATGGGTTGATGTTCCTGGGACTTTCGCTGGGCGGGCTGATCAGCTATTATTTTTCAAGCCGTATCTCGCTTCCAAACCAGCCCGCACCACCCCTTGTAAAAGGCGAATCACTGATGGGGACGTTGAAGAATTATGGGCAAATGATGCGCGGCGCCCCGGCTTTTGTCTCGTTTTCTTCCAAGCGTTTTGTGTATCTTTCCGCGCTGGCACTTAGCACGCCGATCATGCCGTTGTTTTTCGTACGCAGTGTGGGCGCGACAGACAGCCAGATCGGTACGATCAACATGACCATGACCTCGGTGATGCTGGTTGGTTATTTCTTCTGGCCGTGGGTTTCGAGAAAAAGGGGCGGGCGCACTGTGCTGCTGGCAACTTCACTGGGGATGGTATTTTACCCGGCGCTGACAGCCATGTTTCCCGTGGTGCAATGGATCTATCTCTTTGCGGCGGTGGCCGGGCTGTTCCAAGCGGGCCTCGACCTGGTGTTTTTTGATGAACTGATGAAGACCGTTCCACCGGAATACAGCGCGACCTTTGTGTCTCTGGCACAGTCGATGCAATATCTATCCACGATCATTGCCCCGATGGCTGGCACCTTCCTGGCAGATTACATCGGGTTGGGAGGCGCGCTGTGGTTGAGCGCCGGGTTGAGGCTGATCGGGTTTGCGCTGTTTTTAAAACCGGATAAGAGAAGCAAGAAGATGGCAACCACGGGATGAAACTGTGTTAAACACAAATACAGCCCCGGCTTGCGTGAGACAGTATTTTGTAAGGTAATTATTCACTGCATGTTTAATGGTCAGGAAAGTGGTTTTTATAGTAATTTTATTATAGAAAATCCCGGGGATTGTTATACTACAGGCAAGAAGGCCACATAAACTTGGAAGAATATAAAAAGGGAACCCGATGAGCAAACGAAATTTCTTACTGGTAATCGTCAGCACAAGGCGGGGTTAGCCATGCCAGACAAATTGCCACAAGTTGGACCTATTCAAGCCAGCAGCCTTTTTCCATTCGCATGCAAGGGCTGCGGCGAATTATGCTGCGGAAATATTATCACCCCGATCTATGTTTCCCCACCTGAATATGCACGCATCCGTTGGTATCTCGATCGCAACCCTGACCTTAAAAGACAGTTTGATATTGACGATTGCCTGGAACTCGACCGCACCCACCCCAAGGGCATCCCGATACTGAAATATAACTTTTTAGTGCCCCAAGTATGCCAGTTCATCCGCCTGCCGGCTGAACGCGGCGCATTCCAGGCGCTGTGCGCCATACACCCCGTTCGCCCACTCGACTGCCGCTTATTTCCGCTGGTGATGGAAAACTCCTGGTCCGATATCGCCCAGAATTTCGTTACTGATTATGCAATCACATCCATCTGCCCGGGTTTTACGCTCCCACAGCCGGGCGAGGCCCTGTATCCTGGTTACGCACCCTTCGAACCAGGCCTGACTGTCGAACCATGGCTGGATGGGCAATTCGGCAGCGACCTGTTGGATGAATATATCTACTATCACTTTGGAGTGGCCAACGAAAAAATTACCCGGGGTGAGCATCTCCCCACCGCACAAAACCCAGCCGGGAAACTGACAGCCGCCGGTTATGACGAATTGGCGCAATTATTGTATAACGTGCCTCCCGTTCCCCCTGATCCTGCCCAGGATCATAATGTCATCATGCAGTGGTTGTCCCATTTTCTCGAATTGCCATCTGACTCAGCTGCTTAAATAAGAACATAACACCCCATGCGCGGGGCAAATATACATTTTTTATGTCATCAGTTTGATTTTAATATATTCAATCAAACCAGTGGGAAAAGAATATTTATATAATCTGATCAACCCATACGGGCGCGTTCCTGGTCGGCAACGGATTCTTCCAGTTTTTTGAAGAGTGGAGCGGGTGGATTGAGCGGCTGACCGGGTTGAAGATCGCTGGGTTTCCAGGCAAGTGAAACACCTGTGGGAGCTTTGTAGCGCAGCACGGTATGCTCGCCAAGCGCATCCTGTACGGTTTGTAAGTATTGCTCGCCAAAGATCGGAGTAGAGTAACCGAATATGGTATGCAGTTTTTCGCAGGTGAACGGAAGAACTGGCGCAAATAGCATCTTTAGCGAATCGATGGCCTTGAGCGCGGTGTAGACGGTCAATGCCGCAGCCTGGCGATCCGTTTTGATACTTGTCCAGGGGGCATTGGCGTCGATGTAGCGGTTCACTTCGGTGGAAAGGCGCATGGCTTCGCTCAACGCGGCACGCAAGTGGACAGCATCCAACTCCTGTCCTACAGATGTAAAACCATTTTCAATTGCGGTAAGCAGTGCCCGATCCGTCTCGCGCAGGTCGGCCGGGTCAACCGGGGGAACACATCCTTCCCAGTTTTTATAACAAAACGAAAGCATACGGTTGGCCAGGTTGCCCCAGGTAGCCACTAACTGGTTGTTATTGAGTGTAACAAACTCACCCCAATCCCAATCGCTATCCTTGTTCTCAGGCATATTGACGGTCAGGTAATAACGCAGCGCATCAGGATCGTATCGGGAAAGAAAATCACGGCCCCAAACTGCCCAGTTGCGTGAGCCGCTGATTTTATCGCCTTCCAGGTTCATAAACTGATTGGCGGGAACGTCATAGGGCAGGGTCAATTTAACACCATGTTCACCGCTAAAAATTTCCGCGAATTTTTCACCCACACCCATCAGTTCGGCCGGCCACAACGAAGTGTGGAAGAAGATATTGTCTTTGCCAATGAAATGGAATTGTTTGGCTGCCGGATTGGCCCACCAATTTTTCCAGGCTTCTTTATCACCTGTCAGTGCACTCCACTCAATTGGCGCAGATAGATAGCCAATAACAGCCTCAAACCAGACATAGAGGCATTTACCTTCCCAGCCATCGACCGGTACAGGAATACCCCAGTCCAGATCGCGGGTGATCGGGCGAGGTTTAAGCCCTTCTGCTTCGATCTTGCCGAGGCTCTCGCCCAGGACTGTATCGCGCATATGAGCAGAACGCTCACGGAGAAATTCTTTAACATCCGGTTCGAGTTTGGATAGATCGATGTAAAAATGTTCTGTTTCTCGCAGTTCAGGCGTGGAACCATCCACCTTGGAACGCGGAGTGATTAGTTTAGCGGGTTCAAGAACATTGCCACATTTATCACACTGATCAGAGCGCGCACCCTCGTAACCACAAATGTAGCAAGTACCTTCTACATAACGATCGGGCAGGAACTTTCCAGCCGCCGGTGAATACCATTGCTCTTCAACCTTTGTGAAAAGAAAACCGTTTTGCTTGAGCGCCAGAAATATACTTTGAGATACCTTGAAGTGGTTCTGGGTATGTGTGGACGTGTACAAGTCGTAGGAAATGCCCAACTGCTGGAACAAAGAAATAAAACCTTCGTGATATTTTTTCACTACGGTTTCAACCGATACACCTTCTTTATCGGCTGCAATGGTGACGGGAGTTCCATGCGAATCTGTACCGGTGATCATCAGCACATTGTTGCCTTTCATACGGTGGTAACGAGCGACAATATCACCAGGCAAATGCGAACCGGTGAGATTGCCTACGTGAATTTCCGCATTGGCATAGGGCCAGGCAACGGCGATCAGGATGTTTTCGGGCATGGGAACCTCCGGTGGTAGGCTGCTGGCGCTGACAATATGTCAGGAACTGCAGCCGGTAAAAAGCGGAATAATTTAGACAATATTTAACAAAAAATGCTGGCGGCTGCCAGCATGTTCAAGGCGGCGTGAACCGTCCCGCAGTTCATCTGGCATAGAACTGCAAGTGCAGACCTGAAACGCGCATCGACATGGATAAGGTAAACATGCTGTTATTTTACTACAAGGTAAATGGTTTTTCCAACGATTTGAAGGGACATGCTAGATGGGTTACAGGTATTCCCTCAACTGCCTGGCCCGCCGCGGGTGTCGCAAGCGGCGCAGGGCTTTGCCTTCGATCTGGCGGATGCGCTCACGAGTCAGCCCGAATTTCTGACCGACTTCCTCCAATGTATAAGCATTTCCATCCCCCAGGCCAAAACGCATTTCCAAAATACGCGCTTCCCGCGGCGTTAGCGTGGACAATACTTCCGAAAGTTTTTCTTTCAACATGGTTTGATAAGCACTCTGAAGCGGAGTGGGACTGAACTCATCCTCAATAAACATCCCCAGCTCAGACTCGTCATCATCGCCAACCGGACTCTCGAGGGAAAGCGGCAGCCAGGAGACTTTTAATATCCACTGAACCTTTTTTACACTTAAGTGCAATTCATCGGCAAGCTCTTCAACGCTGGGGGTGCGGCCCAGCTTTTGCTCAAGTTCATGATTGGATTTGTAAATATGCCGGATGCGGTCGATCATGTGTACCGGCACACGAATGGTGCGCGCTTGATCGGCTATCGAACGCGAGATGGTCTGGCGAATCCACCAGGTGGCATAAGTTGAAAACCTGAAGCCACGCTTGTAATCGTATTTTTCCACACCCTTCATCAGCCCAAGATTACCTTCCTGGATAAGATCCAAAAAAGCAATACCGCGCCCCATATAACGCTTGGCAATACTGACCACCAGACGGGTGTTGGCCTTGATTAGATGCTCACGGGCGGCCTGCCCTTCGGCAACAGCCAGTTCCATTTCTCTGCGATGGCTGGCAGAAACACGGACGGGTTGGAGCAAATCGCGGGCGGCCTTTTTGCCAGCCTCGATACGTTTCGCAATTTCCAGCTCTTCTTCATGACTCAACAGAGGAACGCGAGCCATGTCCTTAAGATACAAGCCCACCGAATCTTCGACCATTATTTGATTTGATGGATTGGCCCAGGTTTCTAATTCAAATTCAGGAGAATCAGTTTCATCAACCGGGTTGTCATACTCCCCTTCCGGATCAAGAATATCCACTCCGCGGCGCCGCAGAACTGTCAGGATGACAGAGATATGTTCCGAATCGAAATCCGGAACGGCTTCCATCAAGTCATCCGTGGTTAAAAAACCTTGCACGCCCGCTTTCTCGAGCAAGATGTTGAGGACTTCGTTACGGTGTTTGCGCCCTGAAAATACCACGCCGGCCCTCCTGCATTGATGTATCTAAAAGGCTATAAGCTAGGGTTCGTCTTCGCCCGCACGATTATCCAATAAATCTTTCAATGCCAAAAAAGGCGAATCTTCTTGATCTGAATGGCCGCAATCTTTTTCATTTAGATTTTGCCCACATTCCATGCAAAGGCCCTGACAGTCCGGGCGACAGAGAGGTTTGATGGGAAACTCAAGGAGGGCAAATTCACGGATAAGGGGCTGCACATCGATCTGCGCTTCATCTGGAACGAGTAAATTTGATTCGGTCACATTTTCTAGTGTAAACGCGTATAACTCAGCAAACTCCCAGCTAAGTTCTTGTTGGTAGTCTGTCAGGCAGCGTACACATTCCAGTGTGGTTTGACCGTGAAATTTCCCCTGAACAATCAGGCCTTGAGGAGTGCGCCCAATTTTGACGACACCTTCCATCCCGGTTATAAGAAGATCATCGTCAACAAATTCGGGAAAATAAAAATCAAAATCACGGCTGACCCCGATCGGTGCATTTATGATAAAACCGACATTCAGCCGAAAAGGTTTGCGAGGATTAGTCACCTTATTCACTTTTTTGTAATGGATTTTGTGTTCTATTAAATCAACTACATTTTAGCACGAGCGAATCGTCAAGTCAATTAGTTTTTCGCATAATTAACGGTTTGTTTTACATTTCTGTTTCACAGCGCCTGTCACGAAACAATATCCAGAAATTTATAATACATCCCCACCAGTGGTAAGAACCAAGGTACACCGTTATACAGCGGCATTTGCGGGAAGGAAAAGCCGATGAGCGGGTTTTTCACCTTTTCGCTGAGCATCTGAGCGGCAACCAACCCGCCCAGGTGAGTGGCAAAAGCCACGCCGTGCCCGGCATATCTTGAAGCATGATACAGATCACCCAGTAAACCGGCATGCGGCATGGTGTCAAACGCAAAATCCAGACCGCCCCCCCACACATATTCAACCGGGATATCTTTTAGCTGCGGATATATGCTTAAAATAGCCTGTTGCAAAATGGGGGCACTTTCACGCACCGAGGTTGGGGTTTCTGGTAAAAAAGCAGCGCGCCCACCCATCAAAAGGCGGTTATCAGGCGTCAGACGGAAATAAAGGAGAAAGTGTTTTGAATCAAAGATCATTCTCTTATGCGGATTGATGCCGCAGGCCAGGGCTTCTGGAAGGGGCGCTGTGACAACAATGCAGGAGCCAATAGGGATAAGTCTTTTTTGAGGGGCGGGAATTGCCGCGCCGGCATAGCCACCGGTGCCCACAAACACTTTATCAGCATGGAGCTGGCCTCGATTCGTGTGCAATAAAAAGCCGGAGGATTGACGCTCAACATTAAGTAGTTCGGTTTTCTCGTGCAAGGCAGCCCCGGCGCGCGAGGCGGCGACAGCCAGCCCGGCGGCAAACTGCGCGGGATTGATGCCTGCGCTGAGTTCATCAAGGAACCCACCCTGATACAGGTCAGAGCCAATTTCGGTGTGTAATTCAGAGCGCGTAAGAACATGCACCGTGTGTCCAAATTCCTTTTCAAACAATTCTGCAGCGCGGGAATACCCGGCAAAATGCGCTGGCTTCCAAGCGGCTTCCAAATGCCCGCAGCGCGAAAAAGCGCAATCAATTTTTTCCTCGCGAACAATACGCTCAACGGTATCTATCGCAGCCAGGGAGAGTGCGAACATGCGCTTAGCGCTTTGCAATCCAAAACTCTTGATAAGCGTGTCCACCCCCAGTTTCATCCCGGTCAAGACCATGCCGCCATTGCGGCTGGAAGCACCCCAGCCCATATTGTGCGTTTCAAGCACGGCAACAGAGCATCCGGCTTTCGCCAGCCTGAGCCCAGCAGATAAACCGCTGAACCCACCGCCAATCACCGCTACGTCCACCTTCTCTGGCAGGGGCAAAGTTTGATAGACCGGTTGTTCGAGAGTGGTTAACCAGTAATTGGCTTCTTGAAGCATAGGTTGCCACCGCAAAAAAAACGCAATTGCAGGTCTTTAATCAAAGGCCATGTCATTAATTACTAACGACATGGCCTAACTTTTATTTTTTTCTCCCGCACGAACACGGGAATGTGTTTGCCAGCTTAAAAAGTACGGTCGACGATGTAACGCGCCAAACCTGTCAGCGCTTCGTGTTCAGCAAAGTTTTGGAAGGGTTTGATCGCTTCCAGGGCTTTTTCAACATGCTCAGTGGCCTCATCCATAGCGTAACGGATAGAGTTGCTGGTTTGAATGGACTTGACCAGTTTTTCCATTTTTTCCGTATTGCCCCAACCGCCTTCTGCAAGCAATTTTACCCCGGCGTTATCGGGATGGCTCTCAGCATAGTATATGGCTGGCAGAGTCACCAGCCCATTCAGGAGATCCGACCCGATGGGTTTGCCAACAGCAGCCTGGTCGCCATTAAAATCCAAAACATCATCCATAATCTGAAAAGCCACGCCAACTTCATATCCGTAGGTTTTCATCGAAAGCCGGATGCTCTCGTCTTCAGTGGCTATCATGGCTGCAGCCAGGGCGCTCATTTCAAACAGCGAGGCGGTCTTGGCATAAATGCGGTTGTAATAATTCTTTCGTTCGATGAGCCCCTTGGCTTCGAACATCTGCGTCAATTCGCCATTGACAATGATCGTCAGGGTCTCGGCAAATAGTTTCATCAGGGGCAGATAATCTGTTTCGGCAGCCAGCTTTGCGGCGCGCCCAAACAGAAAGTCACCAGTGAGAACCGTCGCAGCAGGTGACCAGCGCGCATTTAACGTAGGAATGCCGCGCCGCAACAGGGAGCCATCAATCAGATCGTCATGTACAAGCGTGGCAGTATGGAGCATTTCAACCGAAGCTCCCAAGGTAACCAGCTTATCGTGCTGAGCGCCAAACATATTACCCACCAAAAAAACGATGGTCGGGCGCACACGCTTGCCGCCAGCACCAAGTAAATGTTCCAACGCTGCACGGAGGTCGGGATGATGCTCAATTCCCGCCTGCGAACGCATCAAAATTTCAACTTCTCTGATGCCATCTTGTACCGGTGTGAAAAACGGAATGCTCAAAAATCAGCCTCACCAAGAAAAAAGTTGGGCAGCATTTGCGCTCGTTTGCGCCGCAACCTCTTCTGGGGTTTTGTTGTGGATTTCTGCAATTTTATCAGCAATATGACGCACGAAAGCAGGTTCGTTACGCCGCCCTCGTTGTGGAACGGGAGCAAGATAAGGAGCATCGGTTTCAATCAATAAACGCTCAAGCGGGAGTGATTTTACCACTTCACGCTTTGCTTCTGCGTTTTTGAATGTTACCGGGCCGGTTATCCCGATGTAAAAATTTAATTCAATTGCCCTGAGCGCGGTAGCCAGGCTGCCACTAAAAGAGTGTAACACACCCGGGGACTTTGCCAGCGGATGGTGAGCTGCTCGCAAGCGATCCGACCACTTCTCCAATATGCTGAGCATATCCCGGGCACAATCTTCATCGGGGGCATCATTGGCTTCGCGCATGTGCAGTACCACCGGAAAGTTCAATTCGATAGCCAGGCTTAATTGCTGGCTTAACACATCCTGCTGCCAATCGTGAGGCGCGTCATCCCAATAATAATCGAGACCAATTTCGCCAATCGCTACGATTTTGGAGATTTTTTTATCCCGGACAGCCAGATCGCGCAGTTCGTTCATCATCCCGGGCTGGAAGGCCATCGTCTCGGACGGGTGGATGCCAATGGCTGCAAATATATTTTTATGCGAGGCTGCCAAATCAACAGCGCGACGGCTGGTGCGGAGATCGAGCCCGGGAATAAGGATACGGGTCAATCCTGCCTGCCAGGCACGCTGCTGTGTTTCGGCGCGGTCAGCATCAAATTTATCCAGATCGAGATGACAATGTGTATCAGTTAAGTTCAAGAGAAAATCACCCTAATTAAGAAAGAAATTAAACAGACCGCCTCCAAGAAGAGCGACCTGTTTTTGATCAAAGAACTTGGAGCAAACTGGCACGGCTACTTTATACCCGCTACTTTGAGACCATCCTGCAAAATTTGCTGTACTTTGTCACCATGACGGGTTTCGCAGTACACACGCAATATCGGTTCGGTGCCGCTGAAACGGATCAGGAGCCAGCCGCCATCTTCCAGACGGAACTGGAAACCATCAATAGTGACCAGTTCGGTGACTTTAAGGCCGCCAATTGTGGCGGGGTTGGCGTTGAGAATCGTTTTTTCACGATCCTGCCGATCACCGCTAAAGGCGCTGTCGATCCGGTCGTAGAAAAATTCTCCGCCGACTTTCTCGAAAAGCAACTGGAGCAACTCGGTGGGTTTCCTGCCCGTGCGCACCATGAAATCGAGC
>JBBRWF010000037.1:0-15661 GCA_038249405.1 Anaerolineales bacterium | reverse complement strand
TTTCAAAAAAGCGTTCCAAAGATGCTCGCGAAAGCAGCAGTGTGGCTGTATTGACTAGCGGGTGGCTCTGAAAAATTTCCCCTTGCCATATTTCTTCATCCAACCAAAGTTCAACCTGGTAAGCGGTGTCATTTATGAGCGCCATCATAGTCACTGCGCCGGGTTTTACGCCGAGCAGGCGCTCGAGATTTTCCTCGGAGCCGAACCGCAAATTTGACACATCGATCTGTTCAGCCAGATGCTTAATATTCATTGTTTTTTCACAGGCGGTTACAACCAGGAAAAAACGCCGCGCTTTTTTGTCGCATAAAAACAGATTCTTTGTGCTGATAGTAGGCTGGTGCGGGCGGTGTTGTTCTGCTTCAGCACAGGTGTAGACTGCGGGATGCTCAAACCTCTCGTAGGAAAAGTTATGTGTATCAAGAAATTGGAGGAACTCTTTCTCGTTCATGAACCCTATTCTTTCGTAGATAACGGTTGATGTTTTGGTTTCGGGCTGCCGCAGTGGAACTTCCAGCCTGGCATCTTACAGATCGCGCCGCAGCACGAGTTCATCTTCTTCCACTTCGCCGGTCAGACTAAAGCCAAGTTTTTCGTAGAAACCTTGCGGACTGCCTTCACCGGGCACGCAGCTGACAAAAATTTCTTTTCCACCGGGGCGTGTGAGTACGTATTCGAACAGCAGTTCCATCGCTTTTTTTGCAAAACTAAATTTCTGGTAGCGGGAGTCCAGCATCAGCCGCCATAAAAAATAGTGCGGTTGGGAAGCGTCATCCGAAAGCATCATGAAACCAACCGGAGTCTCGTCCGCATAAATAGCGCGAAACCAGGCTACTTCGGGGTAGAAGTGTGCCTCGGCAATTGAGACGGCATTATTCGCAACAAAGTGTTCCTGCCCGGGCGCAACTTTCAGGCGCAGTACTGCGCGCAAATTCTCACGGGTCACTTCCCGCAGGCTAACTTTGGAAACTTTTGTTATCGTGACCGTGTCAGGCATCGCGCACTCCTTTATGTTGTTTATGCTAAGAACTTTATAAAACCGAGTTTTTGTCACTGGAAGAAACAGCTTGCTGTTGCGCGCACATCTGTCAGGGCCGTGTGTGAGTCAACCATTTCTGTGTGAAAAAGAATTCTATACAACTCATTTAATTTAGGCCATTTATAACCATACGAACCGGGTGATTTACAAAAATTTACAGATAACTTCATTGTACACATGCGTTGTTTCTGTGGAATGATATTGCTCATGCTGTGGCGAAAAAATTCAGAACCGATTACATTTTCGTCAAATTCAATGTTGTGCCCAACCAGGATTGGTACGGGGAGAACTGCATTGGAGAATTTTGATAAAGCATCCTCCATATTGATGCCTCTTTCTCTGGCAATCTGCGTTGTAATGCCGTGAATATTGGCAGCCGCTTGCGGAATAACAAACCCATCCGGTCGAATTACATATTCAGCTGCGCTGATTTCGTTTCCGGCGTAATCGTAGCTGGCCCAACCAATTTGAATTATCCTGGGCCAATTGCTCATATCTGAAATGGGAGCATGATAATTTCTTGGAAGACCGGTTGTTTCTGTATCAAAGAATAGAAACGACGGAGGCCGCGCAGCCTGTGTTTCCTGGTAATTTAGGTTCATGGAGATCTTTCCCAGTCTCTTTCCTGTATCTGATTATTATGCAGCCTTCTCTTCAATTTTACCCAATTTTTAGAGATTGCTGCTGGATTTTCACGTTTGGGTGGGTCCGCTCTTATAATAACGCTATCGTCCAACAAATACTGGTCACAAGATAAGGAACCAAAATGAAGCCAATCCAAAATGATTTCCTGGCAGGTGTTCGCGCCGTGCTGCCGATCCTGCTGGGGGTGGTACCCTTTGCGATGATCACGGGCGTGGCAGCGGTGGGGGTGGGATTATCGCCGCTTGATTCGTTCGGCATGTCTGTCATCGTATTCGCGGGAGCTTCGCAGCTGGCGGTGATGCAGCTGATGAAAACGGGCAGCCCGTGGATCATCATGGTGCTGACAGCCTGGATCATCAACCTGCGCTTTATTATGTACAGCGCAGTGCTGGCGCCCTCCATGCAAAAGCTGCCCGTAAAACAGAAAGCCCTGCTGGCGTATATGCTCTCCGACCAGGCCTTTGGAGTAAGTACGAGTTATTTTGCCACACATGAAGGTGTGAACAGATGCTGGTTTTATTTTGGCACGGCGCTGACGGTGTGGGTCACCTGGCAGATCAGCGCCATAGCCGGTTCGCTGCTGGGGACGTTGATACCGGCTTCTTGGGGGCTCGATTTCGCCTTTCCACTCAGCTTCATGGCACTCATGTTCGCCGCTCTGAGTGACCGCCCAACCGTTGCGGCGGCTGTGACTGGTGGTCTGACGGCTGTGATTGGCAAAGGGCTGCCCTACAATATTGGTCTGGTACTGGCAACACTGGTTGGAATCGGGTGCGGTCTGCTGGCAGAGAATATGCCTAAAATTGTTCGACAAGGCAGAGCACAATGAGCACTGCGTCTGTCTGGCTGTTGTTTGTTCTGATCGGATTGGGCACCTTCCTGCAGCGCCTGTCTTTTATATTCTTAATTGGAAAAGTTGGCATGCCGGATTGGTTGCGGCGTGCCTTGCGCTTTGTCCCCGCATCTGTGCTCGCTGCGCTGGTTTTCCCGGCACTGACACATCCAACCGGTGTGCTCGATCTTTCGATTGGCAATTACCGCTTATTAGCCGGGCTGGCCGGGGCTGTGGTAGCCTGGCGCACACGCAATGTATTGCTGACCCTGATAGCGGGCATGTTGGTGTTGTGGGTATTGGAGGCGCTTTTTTAGAAAGATATTAAAAATAAAACTGGCTCCACTTGCGAAGAGCCAGTTTTTGTGTGCAAATTTCAGATTACGCCTTTTTCAGTACTGGCAGGCCATTGGCCGTTTCGGCAACTGTATAACCGGCGGGAACAGCTTCCAAAACGCCTTCTTTCTGTTCTTTAGAGAAGAAATACAGAGTCTGGGTCTTGCCAGTCTTTGTTAGAGTCGAACGTGCATGTAGAAAATAGGTAGTGCCTTTTGTGTTCTTGAAGCTGAATGCCATTGTAATCTCCGTCTTAAGTAGAATAGTTGAAGGGAATGAGATACCCCATTAGAGTCGGTCCAGGAAAAATGACCTGTTACTTATTATACAGGTCTACTGGTAAAAGGGAAATGCCAATTTCGAAACCATTTAATCAGGATGAGCAAAAAACCCAAAAAGCACCGGAAACTTCCCGGGCGTGTCTGTAACCTGCCTGACTCAGATTTATATTTTCACTGCTTTGGTTGAGGTTATCTCGTTATCAGTACTTGCGCTTCCAGAACATCCACACGGCAGGATATCATTCAGGTGTTCGAGCAGCTCCAAAAGGGTAAACTCTCCTTCAAACTGGACGATTGTATCAAGCTGGGGATATATTTGAAGAATTTCAATCGGACGTAATGTGGGGGAAATGCCCACCGGCAGTGAAATGTTGGCGGGCCCCATCTTTTTCGCAAAAAGCACCGCAATTCTCATAATCGTTTTAGGGTTATCGTTTCGAGTAAAGTAAAGGATTTAAAAATACATCTACCGGTTTTACATCAGACTCATGGCGCGCACCAGGCATACCGTCATCTGGGCGCGGGCTAACAGGTCATTCGGTCTGACAGAACGCTTTCTATGGAGTCACCGTTACGAAACCATATTTTGCCATAACCGCTTGCCCCTCTGGAGATAACACCAGGGTAATGAAAGCCCTTGCCAGTTCAACCTGCTTGCTGTCAACAATGGGGGCAATCGGATAGTTCGCAATCGTGTTAAGGGCATCCGGAATATCCAGCTTGCCGAGTTTATCCGGAGCCGTGTTGTAATCGGTGAGATACACGATGCCTGCATCCGCTTCACCCAAAGTTACTTTGGATAATACAACTTTAACATCGGTTTCGTAAGACACAACATTCTTAAGAACATTTTCCTTAAATTTCGGATCAAAGGCGGGATCTTTAACCGCCTTATCCAGAAAGTCGAGAGAATACTGGCCGGCGGGTACTGATTTGTCTTCCAGGTCCAGCTTCAACCCTGGTTGCGCCAGGTCTTGAAGGGTCTTCAAACCGGCCGGGTTATCCTTGGGGAAGATCACCACCAGCCTATTTTTAACAAAGGTCTTTGCATCGCCTTGAGTTACACGTTTGGATGTTACGGCGGCATCCATGTATTTCTTGCTGGCGCTGGCAAATACATCCGCTGGCGCGCCCTGATCGAGCTGCTGGGCCACAGCCTGTGAACCACCAAAACTGAATGCAACCGTTATGCCGGGGTTCTTGCTTTCAAACAAAATTCCCATTTCTTTGAAAGATTCGGTCAGGGAAGCGGCAGCCAGGACTGTCAGGGTTTTTGGCGCGGGTTTCTCTGTTGATGGATTAGCGGTCGTCACATTGGTAGCGGCAGGAGCTGCCGGCGAGCAGGCACTGGTCAGCAGGACAATCAACAATAATTGGGAAATTAGTTTGGAACGCAATTTTCCTCGATGGAATGAGTTGTATAGGATAACCAGAGATGGGTATTGAACCTTCTTTAAGAAAATCACCTTGCATCCTGATAATTATAATGAAGCAATCTCAATATCGACCTCCAACTGGCGGTGTAAAAAGTGCTTTACAACCATCAAGATCAGGAAGGAAAAGAAAACCAGGATGATCGAAAGAGTCACAGCTACATTCAGATCAGTCTCAAATCCAACATAAATCGCCAGCGGCATCGTTTGCGTTTTACCCTGGAAGTTCCCTGCAAAAAGGATGGTAGCTCCAAATTCACCCAGAGCTCGCGCCCAGGTCATCACGCTGCCGCTCACCAAAGCCATCCAGGATAAGGGCAGGGTAACATAGCGGAAAATCTGCCAGCGGTTGGCTCCATCCAATGCAGCGGCCTGTTTTAACTCATGATCAATTCCAGCAAAACCTATGGCGGCGGCTTTCACGTAGTACGGCGCCGCAACAAAGGTTTGAGCCATTATTACCGCCCCCACGGTGAATGGAATACTCATCCCCATAGTTGCAAGAAATGGTCCGAACAGGCCTCTGCGCCCAAAAGCCATCAGTAAAGCCAGCCCGGCTACAGATGGGGGTAATACCGTAGGAAGATCGATGATGGTATCCACAATGCGATGGAAACGAAAACGGGGCTGCGCCAACAAATAAGCAACAGGTGTGCCCATGATCAAAGTGACCAGCATGGCAGATAGCGATGTGAACAGGCTCAAGCTGAGCGCCTCGATCACCTGTTTTTGGTTTAGTGTAGCAAAAAAAACGCTGAACGTTGTGCGCAGGAAAAGAGATAGCAGCGGAACAACAATAAACAGTAATAGAGGTAGCGCCAGTAGTTTCCATGACCCCTTAAAGATTTGACTCGACCAACCCGCAAGGATAGATTTCCTCAGGCTGGTAACATTTTCCAGCGCTTCTGATAGTTCAGGGTTTTTTATAGCCATAATGTCTGAAGCCTTATTTGTGAGTTCGCCTGGCATATCATCCCGGCTAATCGACTGCACGGACATCGAACTCGAGGATATATGGCTTTATATCCAGCAGTGGCATCCCGTCCAGCATATCGACAGATTGAATTTTTAGAAGCAACCCGGTGCGCTCGATCAACCGAACAACAGAAATACCAATTGGATTCGGCCGGTGGTAAAAGCGAGTGGCCAATATGCCAAACATCTCCCAGATCGCTAATCACTTTGCGGTGCAGGTCATAGCCATGCCCGGGTGCGCCAAAGAGCTGCCCAAGCCGGGCCATTTCAGGTGAAAGTCTGCCGATGTGATCTGATTTATTATCCATTAATCCTGCCTGTTCGCGGAGCTTACTCATTGAATGAGTGTATCAAGTTGTATGCTTTTGGACAAGATGGAAGAGTTTAGGTGGATGTGGCCTAGCTGCGCGGCCTGTTCGTCTGACAGTCCGATGGATGAATGCAACTTTTGGCTTACTTGCGCATCAAATCACTTGATAACAATTCATGGAGATAATAAAAATGGATTTTTTAAACCGCATGTTCGGCTCGTCGATCCCCTCCATCAGCGCACAAGAATTGAATGAGAAAGTCAAGAACGGCAAACGCCCGGTTGTAGTTGATGTACGAGAACCGGATGAATATCGTCAAGGGCATATCAGCGGCGCAAAACTGATCCCGTTGGGCGACTTGAGTCGCCGCCTGGGAGAACTGCCCAAAGACAAGGAACTTGTCTGTGTGTGCGCTTCGGGCAGCCGCAGCCATTCAGCGACCAAAATGCTGGTGGCTGCAGGTTTTACAGCCATCAATATGAATGGTGGTATGTTTACCTGGCAGCGCACTGGTTACCCTGTCAAGCAGGGTAGTGCGGCCTGACGCCCATCTTTTGATCTGTCAAAAAATATACTACTTCTATATATAATAAAATTGATCCTGGAGAAAAAAATGACCACCGTAACCTATTCCGTTCCAAATATTTCCTGTGGACATTGCGTCCATACCATTCAGACCGAACTCTCAGATTTGGCTGGCATTGAGTCTGTAATTGCTGACTCGGACACAAGAGAAGTAAAGGTTATTTTCAATGCCCCGGCTTCCGAGGAAAAGATCAAAGAGCTGCTGGTTTCGATCGACTACCCTGCAGCAGTTTAACGGTTCCTGATTTACATAAGGGCTCAGCCAATTCCCTTCCGGGGTTGGCTGAGCCCTTTACTTTAATAAAATGGCGTGAAACAGGCTTGATTAAAGATTTCAACAATACTCACCCATAAAATATTGGGCGAATCAAAGACGGGCTCGCAACTATTGCGAGCCCGTCTTTGATTCGTGCATGAATGGCAATTTTTTATTTCTGAATGGCAGCTGCCACACGCTTGAGCCGTTTTGCGGCTTCATCCGCTACGGAATCCAGCGCCGGATCCTGGATAAAGCTGGTCATCGAGAGTGGGTCAATAATGTTGACGATCGTCCCATCGCCTTCCTCGTACACAATCACATTGCAAGGCAAAAGCAACCCTACGTCCGGGCGGGCAGTCAGCGCCTTGTGTGCCAGCGGCGGGTTGCAGGCGCCCAGGATCGTGTATTTACGGAAATCGACATCCAGCTTCTTTTTCATAGTTTCTTTCACATCGATGCTGGTCAAAACACCAAAGCCTTCGGCTTTGAGCGCTTCGATCACTTTTTCGAGTGCTATTTCATAAGGCAGGTTTAACTTGCTTTGAATTCCTAATTCGGACATGCCGTACTCCCTTTGTTTTTATCAATTGTAAAAATAAGGCTTTTTATGCCGCTGCAGCCCGAGCGCTGCTGTTAATATTATCTTGCGCATCATTCGGTCTGTCTGTTTGATTCAGGATTTCAAAACTGGTGATAATCTCAGCCGTAGCCCGAATAGTGGCCGCCACCGAACAATATTTTTCTTCCGAAAGCTGGATGGCCTGCGCCACAGCTTTTTCGCTCAGGTTCTTGCCGCCGATTTTGTAATGCAGGCGAATTTTTCGGAAGGTCCAGGGTGGGTCCTGATCCTGCTCACCGCTGGAACTGATCTCCAGGGACGAAATTGGTGTCCGTTTCTTGGCAAGAATCTCTACCACGTCCACAGCAGAGCAGGAAGCCACTGCAAGCAGCAGCAGCTCGGACGGTTTGATCCCGATACCTTCATCCGGCGTGGACAGAACAACCGAGTGACGGGTCGAATCGATCCCGATAAATTGCTTTCCATCGATCCATTTAACAGTTGCAATTCCCATAAATCTCCTTTATCTGTATTGTTATTTGCTTGGATGCAAACATCCAATAAAAGTTGCACGAGAGCCCAAATCGGCACACTAAACTTTATATTTGTTGTAAAAAATTCCGCAATTCAGTTTAAGTGGAAATAAAAATAGGTTTGCAGCCAACTTTTATCGTATCATCCGGTGCGTACGCTACTTTTTTTTGCGTGAAAAAACATACTGCCCACAGAGTTATTGTAAGGTGTAAAGAGTTGCAGAAAATTGCCTAAGCATCTGCTTCCCAATCCCGGTACGTATCATTATATTCATCATTGCCCTGATACATATCGTTGTATTCCCCGTCAATAACACCGGATGGTGACTTGCCACGTCTTCTATACTCTGCAGCTCGTTCCTATGCTGAAAACCTGCCGCAATTATTGATTTCATTGATACCACAATCCCGTATGCTTTTATTATCCGCTGAATCTCCAACAATTCGGCGATATTCGCCTGGGGTCAGACCAATAGAATTCGCTGTTGGGCTTATCCCGGAAGAGGATGAACCGCTCAATTTTTCTGCAATTTTCCCAAGAATAAAGATTACGAATAGAAATACCAGTGCGAATTCCATAGAGGCTCCATTATTGATGTCCCATCGATCCGTTTGGAATGCATGCTTCATTAATACATACGAGGCTTGATAATAAAAGGTTTAGTCAATGACAACACATCCATCTGCTATCCTTTGCGCATCTGGCGCGCAACCGGAACAGGCACGCATGCCCCCAGCGTGATCGGGAAAATGATGTACAAGCCGCTTGCAACAGCCGAGCGGAGAGATATTTTGTGATCGCAGATAAAATCCAAAAGGCGAAGACCGTACAGATGATTTTTTAGAACTTCAATCTTTGCTGGCTGAGACCTGCACGCTGTAAACCGCTGCACCTGCTGAAGTTCCCGCACTGGTACTGCGGCGCACAGAGACATCCTTGAATCCGGCCTGTTTGACCAGGTTAATATATTCCTGTTCTGGAAGCGCGCCGGAAATGCACTCCGCCCAGCCCTGAGCAGATGTGCGCGTGGATGGCAGGATGGCCCCGCCAAAGACCATCTCGTTGACTTCCAACCGCCCGCCTGCCTTCAAAACACGGTAAGCCTCGCCAAATACTTTGGCTTTGTCCTCAGCCAGGTTAATAACACAGTTCGAAATGATCACATCCACCGTGCCATCCGGCACCGGCATTTTTTCAGCATAGCCATGCTTGAATTTGACATTGCCAAACCCGCCTTTTTTGGCGGAGCGACGGGCGCGCTGGAGCATGGCGGGGGTCATATCGAGGCCGATCACCTGACCGGTCTTGCCCACCCGCCTGGCAGCGACGAAAGCATCCAGCCCTCCACCGGAGCCAATGTCGAGCACGGTCTGGCCTTCGCGCAGGGTCGCCATCGCCAGCGGATTGCCACAGCCCAGTGAAAAGTCTGCGGCTTCAGCAGGAATATCGGTTTTGTCGGTGGGTGTATACCCACCATCCCAATTGACAGAACCAATTTCATCAAGCGAAATGACGCCCGGGGTACAGCAACCTGAGTCACAGCCGCAATCGCCTCCCAGGGCGCGGGCAGCATAACTGGCCTGAACTGATTCGCGCGCGATAATGCGTTTGGTGCCGGCTGCCACAAAAATGCTGATGTCGGCATGTTCCCCGGCGTCAGACTTGCAGTCAGATTGACAGAATTCTCCCGTGCAATCGACGATGACATTGACCAGCCCGGCGTGCTCAAACCAGGCGCGGATCTGGTCACGCTCGAATCCTAGCCACACATCCGCCATTTCAGCTTTGAGCCATTCATGGGTGTGAATGTCAATGTCTGTGATAATCAGGCGTCCACCGGGATGCAGCATGCGCACCATTTCACGGATGACAGCCAGGGGGTCAGGGCAGTGATGTAGATACATGTTGGCAAAAGCGGCGTCGATGCTGGAATCCGGCAGGGGCAGCGCCAGTCCGTCTGCGTTTTGAAATTCCAAATTGGTGTATTGCGCCAAATTCTTGCGGGCTACATCCAGCATGGCGTTGGAACCGTCCAGCACATGTATTTTCTTTACCAGGGGCGCCAGCCCGGCACTAACAAAACCTGTGCCCGCACCGACATCCGCCACGGTCATTTCGGGATGCAGGTAAGCTTTGGCAATAGCAGAGTCTCGCACTGCCTCAGAGAAATAGCCGGTGCGTAAATCATCCCATTGGTTGGCAACTTTTTCAAAATAGGGTACTGAAGAGTTGATTGTGGTCATTGTTTCTCTTTTTATATCGCAAAAATACGATTTTTAGATGGGTAAAAAATGCCCTTTCCGGCGCTCACTTACCCGCAGGCTGCTGCTCTACAGGTTGAAAAGTGGTTTTTCAGGGGAACAGCAATCTGGCAGCCAGCGGCCAACCTGCCCTTTAAGCCACTGAACACCTTCGCCGTCGAGGCAATAACAGGTGGCGGGTCCCTCGATTTCGCCTTTGATCAACCCGGCCTCGCGCAGAACTTTGAGGTGCTGGCTGACGGTGGATTGCGCCAATGGCAGATGACGGACGATGTCATTTGTAATGCACATCTGGTTTTCAGCCAGGAATTCAACAATTTGAAATCGGATCGGATTCCCCAGGGCTTTGAGCATTTTTGTTAGGCGTTTCTGGTCGGGTGTAAGGGTTATGTTTGTCATGAGTTTTTATATCGTAATTTTGCGATATAAATTCAACATGTCAAGGGGTCTTAAGAAAAATGCCTGCATTAAGATGACAAACCACCCTCGAATCAATGATATCTGTCATATTCGCTATTCAGAATATGATGTACAATATATTCATGGATGCGAATATGAATATCCCCCAGCTATCAGAAAAAATTGCTGAAGTTTTGCAGGCAATCAGCCCGGCTGCCCGCCTTGCCATCTTGCTTGCCATCGGGCGCGGCGAAGCCTGCGTTTGCCACCTGGAGTCTATTCTTGGCTGGCGGCAGGCATATATCTCACAGCACCTTATGGCGCTGCGCAAAGCCGAAATCCTGCTTGACCGGCGGGATGGACGCTATGTGTATTACCGTTTGAAGGACACCGCGATTCTCTCGCTGGTGAAGGATGCCGCAGTTATAAGTGGGCTGGATCCCAAAAGTGTGGATGTGCTTGCCAACCCGACCCCTGATGCCGATTGTGAATGTCCCCACTGCGCCTCTGAACCCCTGATCGTCAATTTAGATCAATCCAATATCTTATAAGGAAAGAACCGCATGGTTGTTTCAACGAAACCCACCACCGCCTGGGCAACAGTCAATCAGAATGGTGACCTGGTTATCCCGAAAGACCTGATCGAACGTTATGGGTTGAACCCGGGTACAAGCGTGCGCCTGGATGAAGGCACCAACTTTGTGCGCATGCACCGCCCGGTAACGCATCTGACAAAAATCTACATTGAACCCACCGCGGCCTGCAACCTGAACTGCATTACCTGTTTCCGCAACGCCTGGGATGAGCCGAACGGTAAGATGAGCGAAGCGACCTTCGAGGTTATTCTGGAAAGTCTCAAAAAACTCGACCCCATCCCGAGCGTTTATTTCGGTGGGATCGGAGAACCGCTCTATCACCCGCGCACGCTGGCCTGGGTCAAGAAAATCAAGGCCCTGGGCGTCAAGGTGGAAATGATCACCAACGCCACCACGCTGACTGAAAAAGTGGCGCGGCGCCTGATTGATAGCGGTCTGGATGTGTTGTGGGTCTCACTGGATGGTGCTTCCCCCGACAGTTACGGCGATGTTCGTCTGGGGGCTGAGTTCCCCAAAGTGATGGAAAATCTGCGCCGCTTTAATTCCATGCGCAAAGGTGGGCATTTCCCCCACCCCGAACTGGGCATCGCCTTTGTAGCAATGAAACGCAACATCATGGAATTGCCTAAAATCATCCGCCTGGGGCGTGCGCTGCGTGTGAAGCATTTCTCGGTCAGCAACCTGCAGCCCGCCACGGATGACATGCAGAAGGAACGCCTGTATGACCGCTCTCTCAAGGATATTGCCTTTATGAATGCAGCCAGCACCCCCACATTGAGCCTGCCAAAAATGGATCTGAGCGGAGAAACCCGCGAAGCGCTTTTCGATGCCTTTACCTGCGGCTGCAATGTCAATTTTGCCGGGAACAACTGGGGCGGAGCCAGCGATGTGTGTAATTTTGTTGAGAGCGGCACCATGTCGATTACCTGGAACGGTGAAGCGGCCCCCTGCTGGCCATTAATGCACACGCATGACACCTTTCTGCACAACAAACCGCACCGTAATTACAAACACATCATCGGCAATGTGCTTGAGCGTTCGCTGGAAGAGCTGTGGTTGGATAAAGAATATGTCGCCTATCGCGAGCGCCTGCATAATTTCGTCTTCGCGCCCTGCACATTTTGCGGCGGGTGTGACCTGTCCGAGGAAAACGTGGAAGATTGTTTTGCCAACCCCGCGCCAGTTTGCGGTGTGTGTTTATGGGCGCAGGGCGTCATCCAGTGTCCGTAAAACTCTCAATTCGGGAATCGATAACCATGACAACCTCCTCTTTCCGAAACAACTTGCCGCGTCGCCCCTTTCTTTATATGGGTCTGGCAATTGTCTGCTGGCTGTTCGCTTACAACTTGATTCAACCTCTCGCTGATTGGCTTTCCTATGGTTTGCTGGGGCTGGCCCGCGATTCGCGCTTCGGGGAGTCACTGGCCTTTTTCCTTTATGATGTGCCCAAGATTCTTCTCTTACTCTCAGGCATGATTTTCTTTATCTCACTGCTAAGAACCTTTTTTAGCCCTGAACAGACCCGCGCCATGTTGGGAGGTAAACGGGAGGGTGTTGGAAATGTGCTTGCCTCCTTGCTTGGCATTGTTACTCCCTTTTGTTCCTGCTCAGCTGTGCCGTTGTTTATCGGTTTTGTTGAATCAGGTGTGCCCCTGGGCGTGACTTTTTCTTTTCTGATTGCTGCGCCAACCATCAACGAAGTGGCGGTCGTTATGCTCTTTGGCTTGTTTGGCTGGAAGGTGGCTGGCTTATACATCGCTTCCGGCTTGGTGATCGCCATTGTCGCCGGGATGATTATCGGGCGCTTGAATATGGAACGCTATGTGGAAGACTTCGTCTGGCAAATCCACAGCTCCGGCGCTGGAATAGCTGAAAAACTGACCTGGACAATGCGCATCGAGCGCGCCTGGGAGTCGGTAAAGGAAATCGTAGGGAAAGTCTGGCTCTATGTGGTGGTCGGGATCGCGGTCGGTGCTGGGATTCACGGGTATGTGCCTGAAAGCGCCCTGGTCAGTATTATGGGCAAAGATGCCTGGTGGTCGGTTCCGGCGGCGGTTTTAGTTGGCATCCCGCTTTATTCCAATGCGGCGGGGATTATCCCGATCGTCAGCGCGCTCATGGAAAAAGGCGCCTCCCTCGGCACGGTGCTGGCCTTTATGATGGCCGTTGTCGGCCTGAGCTTGCCTGAAACCATTATCCTGCGGCGGGTGCTCAAACCGCAGCTGATCGCGGTCTTTGTCGGGGTGATTGCGGTTGCCATCATTCTTACTGGTTATTTATTCAACTGGATCATGTAATATTTTCAATAGGAGAAAAATTATGATTACCATCAAAATACTCGGTTCGGGCTGTGCCAACTGCAAACGTCTTGAACAACTCGCGCATAAAGTTGTAGATGAGATGGGCCTGGTAGCCGAAATCATCAAGGTAACAGAATATCCCGATATTATGAAATATAACGTCATGTCCACCCCGGGGCTGGTCGTCAACGAAAAGGTGGTTTCCTCCGGGCGTATTCCCACCTCGGCAGAAGTCACCACCTGGCTGGTGAACGCTCTGGAAAAAGTATAAAAAGCTGTACCTAAATCCATTCATTACATTCAT
Organism: Anaerolineales bacterium; assembly: GCA_038249405.1. GTDB lineage: Bacteria > Chloroflexota > Anaerolineae > Anaerolineales > Villigracilaceae > UBA5195. The sequence goes on along the minus strand of JBBRWF010000037.1, from coordinate 2,012 downwards.
TTTCCGGAGGCTAAACCTGTGAAACGTGTTATTTTTCTTTGCACCGGCAATTCCGCTCGCAGCCAGATGGCGGAGGCCTTTTTACGCAAATATGGCGATAGCGAATTTGAAACCTACAGCGCCGGTTTGGAACCAAAACCCTTGAACCCTTTCACCGTACAGGTGATGCAGGAAGTGGGGATCGATGTGTCCGGTCAGAAATCGAAGGGCATTAAGATGTTTCTTGGCACAATGCTATTCAGCCACCTGGTGACGGTCTGCGATGATGCTGAAAAGAACTGCCCGACCGTCTGGCCCGGGGTTAGGTATCGCCTGCACTGGTCATTTGACGACCCGGCTGCTTTGGAAGGCAGCGATGAGCAAAAACTCGCCAAGTTTCGTGAAGTAAGGGAGCTGATCGAAAAACAGATCAAAGTTTTTCTGGTGGAGCAGAAAGACTCCCAGGGCCTTATCAAGGAAGAATAAAATATTTTCAAGGAATACTAATGAAACGAAAAGTACTCTTTCTGTGCACCGGCAACTCTTGCCGCTCTCAACTGGCCGAGGCAATTGTCAACGCACGGCTTGGTAACACTTGGGAAGCGGTCAGCGCCGGGACAAAACCGGCTGGCTACGTTCACCCCAAAGCTCTGGCTGCGCTGGCCGAAATCGGGATCCAACACGAAGGACGCTCGAAGTTGGCGGATGAATTCAAAGGTGTGGATTTTGACCTGGTGGTCACAGTTTGCGATTCGGCCGCCGAGGAATGTCCCGTTTGGCTCGGGAAAGGCAAGCGCGTGCATCACAGCTTCCCAGACCCGGCCAAAACAGATGATATGAACGATTTTCGCGCTGTGCGCGATGATATTGCGCGGGGGATGGTCCAACTTCTTTCCCAACAACCTTAATTGGAGGCTTTATGACGCAAGAAACTAGCATCACCAAACGTCTTTCTTTCCTTGACCGCTATCTGACACTGTGGATATTCCTGGCAATGGCCATCGGAGTAGGGATTGGTTTTTTGTTCCCGGATGGCGTCAACCGGATCAATGATGCTGTTTCGGTGGGAACTACCAATATCCCGATTGCGATTGGGCTGATCCTGATGATGTACCCACCCTTCACCAAAGTGAAATACGAGGAATTGGGTGAGGTCTTTCGCAACAAGAAAATCCTTACGCTCTCTCTTGTTCAGAACTGGCTGATCGGCCCGGTGCTGATGTTTGCTCTCGCGATCATCTTCCTGCGCGGCTATCCCGAGTACATGGCCGGGTTGATCATGATCGGACTGGCGCGCTGCATTGCCATGGTGATCGTCTGGAACGAACTGGCGCATGGCGATACCGAATATGCTGCCGGATTGGTGGCCTTCAATAGCATTTTCCAGGTGTTGTTCTACAGCGTGTATGCCTGGCTCTTCATCACCGTCCTGCCGCCCCTGTTTGGACTGACCGGCACAGCGGTGCAGATCACCATCGGTGAAATCGCGCGCAGCGTGTTCATTTACCTGGGCATTCCCTTCCTGGCCGGGTTTATCACCCGTTTCGTTCTGGTGCGAATGAAGGGTAAGGAATGGTATTACGGCAGCTTCGTGCCGAAGATCAGCCCGCTGACTCTCTTTGCCCTGTTGTTCACAATCGTGGTCATGTTCAGCCTTAAAGGCAACCTGATCGTACAAATCCCCGGCGATGTGGTGCGGATTGCCATTCCACTCCTGATTTACTTCGTACTCATGTTCCTGGTCAGCTTCTGGATGGGACATCGCATGGGTGCAGATTATTCCAAAACCACCACTCTTTCGTTTACGGCGGCCAGCAACAACTTTGAACTGGCAATCGCTGTGGCCGTGGCGGTCTTTGGCATCCACAGCGGCGCGGCCTTTGCGGCTGTGATCGGGCCACTGGTGGAAGTACCAGTGATGATTGGGCTGGTCAATGTGGCTTTCTTTCTTCAGAAGCGCATGTTTCGTGATGGTGCTCACTGTAGGTCACGATCAGGATACTGGATCTTCATGCAATGAGAAAAGTATCACG
>JBBRWF010000036.1:0-15668 GCA_038249405.1 Anaerolineales bacterium | reverse complement strand
TGGCCCCGACAGCGCTCATCACGGCAGTTGTACTGCCGTCCGGGCATACACCGCCTGGCATCAACCAGGAGTCGCAACCCAACGACTCTGAAATTCCGGAACACCTGCGTGCGCTTGTGCCGGCCCAGGAGAACATACCTGTGCCGACGCCCAGTTCGCTGCAGGCAGTCAGCATACAGATTCCGGCGCTGAAGGTTGATTCGCGTATCGTGCAGGGTGATAATTGGGAGCAGTTAAAGAAGGGCGTGGCCCAACATATCGGCACTCCCAACCCGGGAGAAAACGGAAACGTGGTGCTCTCGGGACATAACGATATTTACGGCGAGATCTTCCGCGAACTGGACAAGCTCAAACCGGGCGATACCATCACGCTGTATACCAGTTCACGACAATATACTTATGTTGTGACCGGCACCCAGATCGTGGAGCCTACACGCGTGGAAGTGATGGGGCCCACGCCAGGCCCGGTTGTAACACTGATCTCATGTTATCCATACTTAATCGATAATCAACGGATCGTTGTATCCGCTGTATTACAAAACCCTTAGGAGTTGAAAATGGCCAAGAAATCTCGAAGCACCAGCAACAGCAGTACTGTCAAGGCTGCCCCGACCTTTGCCGGAATCCAGCGCGGCGCGACCAGCGTTGAATTTAACCCGGATTATTCCACTATCAAGCAGGAATTGAAGCGCGTGGGCATGATGGCAGGCGGTTTTTTTATCTTGCTGATTGTGCTTTCCTTCTTCATCAAATAACCTGAAAGAACATTATATTTCTGGTTGCAACCTGGCAAAGGGCGGCCCGCCGACCGCCCTTTGTTGCTGCATATGAATAACCCCGTCGAAATCGTACTTACCGCGATGAGTTATGGCGGCGAAGCGATCGGCCGATATGCTGGCCGGGCTGTCTTCGTTCCATTTGCGCTGCCGGGTGAAACCGTACGCGTGCGCATTGTGGATGAGCGCAAGAACTTTGCGCGCGCTGAACTGCTGCAAGTCATACGGCCTGCGCCAGAACGCATCTCAGCGCGGTGCAGGCATTTTGGGGTGTGCGGGGGCTGTCATTACCAGCACCTGCCCTACCCTGAGCAACTTAAACTCAAAACAAGTATCCTGCGGGATCAATTGGCACGCATTGGCAAAATCCAGGACCCAGCCGTGGAAGAAATGGTGGCTTCGACGGAAGAATGGTATTACCGCAATCACGTTCAATTTCACCTGGATCTGAACGGGAAACCTGGTTTTATGGCTTCTGGCAGCCCGGAAACAGTCTTCCCGATCGCTGAATGCTTCCTGCCGCAAGCGGCCATCAACGCGCTGTGGCCGAGCCTGGATTTTGAAGCTGGTTCGCCAATCCAGCGGGTTTCGCTGCGCTGCGGGTTCAATGAGGCTTTGATGCTGGTGCTTGAATCGGATGAGCAGGAGATACCGGAACTGGAAATTGAAACCGATATCTCGGTAGTGCATATGACCGAAGACGACGCGCTGGTGATGGCAGGGGATGACCACCTGATCATCAGCGTTCTGGATCGCGCTTTCAAAGTATCCGCCGGCTCGTTTTTCCAGGTTAATACAGGTATGGCTGAGAAGATGGTGGCGCACCTGCTGCAAGCCATGCCGCTGACGCCTGCCAGCACGCTGCTGGATGTGTATTGCGGGGCAGGACTTTTCAGCGCTTTTTTTGCGCCCAGGGTAGCGCGCTTAATCGGAATTGAGTCCGCGCGGTCTTCGTGCGAGGATTTTGCGGTGAACCTGGATGAGTTTGACAATGTGGAACTGTACGAGGGCCTGGCGCAAGAGATTTTGCCCGGGCTGGACATTCAGGTGGATGCGGCTATCGTTGACCCCCCACGTGCCGGGCTGGATAAAAGCGCGCTGGATGCACTGGTAGGTCTTGCGCCGAAAACCCTGGCGTATGTATCCTGCGACCCTTCCACCCTGGCGAGGGATGCTGCGCGCCTGCTGGCGGGCGGCTACCGGTTAAAACAGGTGACGCCTTTCGATCTTTTCCCGCAGACGTATCACATTGAGAGCATCAGTATCTTTGAACGGTGAGTTGTGTAAATCTGCAGGTTGAAAACCGGACAAAAATTCTGATTTTTTACAGACAGAGTACCTTTCGTATTGGCTTACACATAAATTCCCCGGCAAATTGCCGGGGAATTTATGTGCCGGTTTACCTTGCGCTGTTTGGGGGCCGATCTTTTAAAATCACCAAATCCACTTCTGGCACTGCCCCAATCACCGCGGGCGGCGCTGCGGGTGAGACCTTGGATCGGACCGCCCAATTTTTGTAATTTGGGATCGCCAGTTTTATCCTGGCTGGAGCGGCTGAACTGCAGGCAGTGAGGAAAATTACACCTGCGATAATGGTCGGAAGGGCAAAATTTTTCATTTTGATCGTGTGGTCTCTTTGTGTTGACTCTATAATCAACCAAAAAAACGCACGGAATCGCGTTAACATTGTTGCAAATTAACTAACTTTTTATGCTTTTTTTGCGGCGAAGTTCGTTACTTCACCAAAAAAGCCAGCTCGGTCTGGTACTTTTTTGGATCTTTTTCGAGGTTCGGGTCGGAAAGGTAGATCTCAACGCGCCCATGCCAGCACTCTGCGTTATTTTTGGTAGATACGTTCCAGGTGAGGTTGTTGGCCTGGGCCCAGTACAGCAATTCAACGGTGGCTTTGAAGATGCCCTTGCCTTTGTAAGAGCCGGTATACAAAAGGGTGGCGTACTGACCAGCGGGCAAGACATCCGCGATGACGCGGCCATTACCCGACACAGCCTGGTCTACAAAAAAGCCCACTTCAATATCCAGCTTTTGCGACATATCGGTGGTGAGATAGCGAATGATGGCGGGGCCAGTTTGAGTAATGCCGCGGGTTAACCGCCGGGCATCGCTCCGACTATGCGGACCGGCTCTACCCCGGCAGTAACGGCGGGGGGCAGGGCGGTTTCCAGAGGCTCGAGAGACAGATCCTGGCCGCAGGCGAAAAAGCGGATGAAGGGCCGACGCTGGCGGGTGAGCTGGTCGCGGATGGTGCCGCGCAGCACGGGGTAGCGGTTCTCGAGGGCATCGAGCGGCGCGCCAATTGTCGCAGGCTCTGCGAGTTGAAGCTCGAGCGGCTGGCTGACTTTCACAAGCGTTCGCAGATGCTGCGGGAGAACAACGCGAATCATGGGAGGGTCTGTACTTCGACCGATAATACCGCGGGCAAGTCGCGGACGATTGGGGCCCAGGTGTCGCCAGAATCGGCGGAGGCGTAGACCTGCCCACCGGTGGTACCAAAGTAAATGCCACAGGAGGGCAGGGTATCCACTGCCAGGGCACTGCGCAGCACATTTACATAGCAATCACTTTGCGGGAGGCCGTTGGTCAGGGGCTCCCATTCGCTGCCCCCGCTGCGGCTGCGGTAGACGCGCAGTTTGCCATCGGGAGGGTAGTGTTCTGAATCGCTCTTGATGGGGACAACATAGATGGTGTTGGGTTCATGCGCGTGCACAGCGATTGGAAATCCAAAGTCACTGGGCAGGTTGCCGCTGACTTCGTGCCACGAATCGCCCGAGTCGTCGCTGCGCATGACATCCCAGTGTTTTTGCATGAAAAGGACTTCCGGGCGGGATGGGTGCATGGCCAGGTTATGGACACAGTGACCGACTTCGGTAGCGGAATCCGGCAGTTCAAAGGCGGAGATGAGGCCTTTGTTGACAGGCAACCAGGTCTGGCCGTCGTCGTCGCTACGGAAAGCGCCGGCCGCCGAGATAGCGACAAAGATGGGCCGGGGGTTAGCGGGGTCGAGGAGGATGGTGTGGAGGCACATACCGCCAGCGCCAGGCTGCCAGAGGTGTCCTTTGGCATCACGCAAGCCGCCAAGTTCCTGCCAGGTCTGCCCTGCATCTGCCGAGCGGAAGAGTGCGGCATCTTCGACCCCGGCATAGACCACATCTGGATCAGTGAGGGAGGGTTCAAGCCGCCAGACTGGTTTGAACTCCCAGGGGTGCTGTGTGCCGTCATACCAGAGGTGCGTGCCGGGCGTACTCTGATATGCAAAATTGTTACCAACGGGCTCCCAGGTCTGGCCGCCGTCATTGGAACGCTGGATCAACTGTCCAAACCAACCGGTGGACTGTGAGGCATACAACCTGTTGGGGTCAGCTGGTGAGCCGTTGATATGGTAGATTTCCCAACCGGCAAAATGCGGCCCAGTGATGTCCTATTGCTGGCGTTTTTCGTCGGAGGTCAAAATAAACGCGCCCTTGCGGGTGCCAACCAATACGCGTACCCCACTCATGGAAACTCCTCTCTATGATATTAACGTGAATAGTGTTCAGGTTGAAACTGAAAAGACAAGGTTTTTTTGTGAGTTATCAATATCAGGAGGCTCGTTGGTAAGCTTGCTTCAACCAGGCGTATACATCGGAATCCAATTGTTGAGGGTCGCTGATGCGTACGCGATGGGTGACCATGTTGTTCCAACTACCGGAGGTTTCAAACCTGCCAACCGGTTCGGCATCTTTGAGCTTGATGCCAATATCGATGCGCTCGGCGGAGGAAATTTGGATGATGCCGAATTTCTTGCTGCCGCGCAGGAGGCTGATGTAGGTGCTGGTGGGGGCGGTCTTAAAATCTTCTCCCCAGGCGGCAAGTTCCGAAATGAATGAATCATAGGGTGCCTGCCAGCGGGCTTTGTCACCCTTAAAATGCCCGGAGATTTTGTCATCCGGGCTGACCTGGAGTTTTTCGGCATTCACGAGCAGCTGCGCTAGCGCATTGGCGTGGCCATGCCCCAGCCCAAAATCTGTCTTGAGCCAGGACATTACTTCAGGGTATTTTGTGAACCCTTTTTCGGCAGCAAGCTGGCGAAAGTCATCGGGAGATTTGCCTGTTTTGGTTTTTATGGTGTCGAGATAAGCCTGAAAAGTCATAAGCAGCTCCTTTTATTTCTGTTTGCCGCTGGTAAGGTTGAAGGCAGCAGCCGCGCGGATGAGTTCCCGCAAAGCGCTCTCTGGAATATCATCACTTTCGCGGATGTCTATGGCGCGCGTGGCTTTGGCCTCCAACCCAGCATTAAACAAGCCATGCGGGTCTTCGAGCGAGGCGCCTTTGAAGAAGTTTATCTTTATATGATCTTTGAAAGAGGCGACAGCCAGAACATTGCCTTTTTGAGACCAGACCGCGGTGCCCCACTTCCACTCTTCGGTGATGGCGGGGGCGACTTCGTGGATGAGTTCACGCACACGGGCAATCAAATTGCCGCGCCAATCTGGCAGTTCTGCGATCTTGCTGGTAATAAGCTGTGAGGCACTGAGGCCGTTTTCTGGATTTTTTTTGTCCATGATTAATTTTCTTCTTTCTCTAAAAATGATAGGCCGCTGGCGTTTAACTCATTGTGAGAGCGAGCGGGACGTTAAAGCGTCCCTCGGCCTACTAATGACATTTTATGTTATTAGTAGGCGGAGCAGCCAAACGGGCGGGGAGGTCGTTTGGCGGTTGTGTATCCGATCGGTTCGGCATGGGGGTTATTGCCCGTCAAAGGCGCGCTGCAGGGTCGGCACATCTATTTTATTCATTTTAAGCATGGATTCCATGACCCTTTGGGAGTGCTGGGGCGTGCCGCTGCCCATCAGTTGGCCCAGGGCAGATGGAACGATCTGCCAGGAAAGCCCATACCGGTCTTTGAGCCAACCGCATTGTGCGGGCTCGCCGCCATCGGTCAGTTTTTCCCATAACTCATCGACTTCCTGCTGCGAATCGCAATTCACGAACAAGGAAAATGCTTCTGTAAAAGGGAAAAATGGGCCGCCATTGAGTACCATGATTTCCTGTCCGTTGATCTCGAAGTTTGCGATCATGACCGTTCCCACAGGCAGGGGACCTGTTTCACCATAGCGGCTAACGTTCAGGATTTTTGAGTTCTTAAAAATGGAAACGTAGAAGTTCATAGCGTCTTCGGCTTTGTCATTGAACCATAAAAACGGGGTAATTTTTTGCATTGAGTCTCCTTTTGTTGAATAATGTATTTACTCATGCGATGCCTGTTTTCGCTTGCATCGCCCTGGGACGGGGCGTTTCTATGTAGCCGGGCGGATTTATTCGCCAGCGGTGAGTAAATACTGAATTATTATAGAACGTCCGTTCGCCCATGTCAATAGGAGTGTTTATATCCGATTTTTCACAAACCAACAAAAAAGCCCCAAAAAAACAATGGGGCTTTCGCATCCGATCAGATTTATTTGTAAAACCCAAAGCGTTTGAGTCGTTCAGCAGGAATGCTCTGAAGGCGTTCGCTGCCCGGGCTGAGCAGGTAAAAGCCACCGCTGCGGTGCAAAAGGGTGATACGCCTGCGCATTCCGATGAAGAATTCACGCATGTGCTGCGAATGGATCTGGTAACTTTCGAAGATTGGCTGCGAAAAGGCAAACAGTCGATCGTGCGTTTCAACAAAGCTTTTCCGGTAGGTTTCGCTGACTTGCGCCAGGTTGCTGATGACCCAGCAGGTTTGCTCAAACTCCCAATCTACAGCCAGCCCGAGAAAGCGGTAATCTGAACTGACATAGGGGGAAAATGGGAACTGGCGGCAGCTCAAGGCACGGAAGGGCCGCTGGCATTGCTGGGGCCCCAGGCAAGCCAGCAGCAGCATATCATCCGGTGTTTGTGCGAGCAGTTCATCACGTTCAGATGCCGGAGAAGAATCACATTCGTCCCCACGCCAGGTGTGCCATAAGTCTGTGCGCGGCTGGAAATAAGCGCATTCCTGCTGGTAGGCCGCGGGGACTGCGTGGCAGATATCACAGCAAAAGGGTTTGCCGGACGGGTTGTGAGGCGCGCATTTTTGGCCGCAATCCAAGTCAGCAAGCGACTTATCGAAAGCATCGTACAGAGCACGGATATCGGCGAAAGGCGACTTGGTGGAAAGAAAGGGGGTTTGCATGGTTCAGTCCGTTTGGCGAATGGCGGGTAAGAGAAGCGGCACAGCGGACAGGATTGCGCCCAACCCGCCGCCAATGACGAAAGTGAGCGCAGGGCCGATGGTTTCAACCGCCCAGCCTGTGAGGGCAAAACCAATGGGCAGAAGGACAAAAGAGCCCAACATGTCGATACTGGAAACGCGCCCGAGTTTATCGACCGGGACCATTTCCTGCAGCAGATTGGTCCAGGCGAGGCCGACGCCTTCCAAAGCGGCGCCATTGATCAGCGCTGCCACGATGAGCAGCCAGAGAGGCAAGCGCAGGCCAAAAACAGCCAGGCCAAGGGCGGCAATGCTGCCTCCCAGAAAAACGATTGGGCCACGCCAGCGCAGCCTTTTCAGGTTGCCCAGAGCGAGGCTGGTCAGGATATATCCAATTGGAAAAATCGCCAGGAGCAGGCCGAGCAATTTTTCATCCCCGCCCATAAAATCCTTCACCAGGAAGGGCAACCCAACACTGAAAGGTCCGGCCAACAAGATGTTGGTCACTCCGGAGGTCAGGATCGTAATCCACAGGATAGGCTGTGCAAAAACGATTTTCCAACCTTCGCGGATCTCGGCCAGGAATGAAGCATTGGGAGCCGGGGCCGGTTTGAGCATATCAGACGCCTCGGGCGCAGGGCTTGCAACAGGTTTTAAAGAGAGTAAAGGAATGAGCAGCAGGCCAGAAAAGATAAAAGAAACGGCGTTGATCTCAAAAGCAAGGGTGGTGCCGCCCAACCCAACCAGCAACCCGCCAAGGGCTGGGCCCAGCACGCGGGAAAGCTGCATGCTCAAACTTGAAAGTGAATTGGCACTCGGCCAATCATCCCTGGGGGTAAGCTGGGGAACCAGGGCCGTGTAGGCGGGCATAAAAAAAGCATCTGCGAAGGAAAATATCAGCGCACCGACATACACCATCCAGATTTCCAGCCGGTCAATTCTTAGCAACCAGGTGCCCATCAAGAGCAATCCGCCGCGGCCCATATCCGAGAAAAATAGCAACCAGGCCCGGTTAAGGCGGTCGACCAATACGCCGCCAATCAGCAGGAAAAACAGCATGGGCAGCGCGCCAAAGACCATCACGGCGCCGATTGCCAGCGCGGAGCCGGTTTTTTCCAGCACCCACCAGGCGAGGGCCAGGTTAAAGACAAAGTCGCCCAGGCGGGAGAGGGATTGGCCCCAGAAAACAAGGGCAAAATTGCGGTGGCGCAGCGCGCGCAGCAGACTCATGGATGTATTTTAATGGGAAAAGGATTTTTCGCCAATCAAAAACCCCGCCAGGGATTTTTTCTGGCGGGGTTTGAAACCTAAACTTTTATGTTACTGGTTGGCTTTGTCAGCTTCGCCGCTGGCGGGTTTATTCTTCATGCTCTGGTAAATTTGCTTGCGCAAAGCATCTGCTTCGGGGGAGCGCTCGACCTGGCTGTTTTCACCAGCCAACTGGCTGTAGCGTTCGGAGAGAAGCATGGTGAGAAGTCCTTCCATGACACTGCCGGAAGTACTGCTGCCTTCGCCGCCATTGCTGCCGGTGACCATGATGCGCGGGACCACATCCACCTTAGATTGCTGGATGGCATCCGCAAAGCGGTTCATGACTTGCTGCGTGACCTGGAACTGGGGTCCGCCGTAGGCGCGCACCTGTTCTTCGGTAGCAAGCGCTTGAGCCACACCGATGCGGGCGATCTTTTCCGCTTCGGCTTCGGCCAGCGCGCGGATCTGGGCGGCCTATTGAATGGAGCGCTGGTATTCGGCTTTACCCTGGTTGCTCTGGATGCTGATATCGAGCTCGGCTTCGGTCATTTTGGTCTGCATCTGCGCGCGAGATTGGGCCTCACGCAGTTCGCGTTCCTTGACAGCGGCTTTTTCCTGCTGCCCGTAGGTTTCCACCTGTTCGGCGGCCACCTGGCGCGAGCGCAGCTGGGTGAGGATGGTCTCGATCTGGGTATCGCCAACCGGTGAGGAAGGCGTACCGATCAGGACTTCTTCCAATTCCAGATTGTAGTGGGCGAACTTTTCCTTCATCTCAACGCCAGCCTGTAACTGGATGGCGCTGCGGTCTTGGATCAACTGGATGAGGGTGCGGGTCTGGCCGATGTTTTTGAAGTAGGCCGAGACCATGGGGTCAAGGGTCTGCTCCACCAGGCGTTTGATATCGCCAAAGCGTTGAATGACCAGCGGGGCTTTCTGGTAATCGATATGGACCACCACTGAAAGCGGCAGGTTTGGCTCAAAGGCATCCTTGGTGATCAACGAGACTTCGGTCAGATTTTCATCAAAATGATGCGCGCCGACTTCGTTGCGGATCCACTTGAGGATGATGTTGGTGGTAGGAACGGTGGTAACTTTGCCGGCATAGGTGTTGAAGGCGTATTTGCCAGGCAGGAGCGGCTCGCTCCAGACACCGCGATTGCCTTTGGAAACCAACTCTCCATGCCGGTATTCCTGACCGGAGAGGTCTTCGCCGGTATCGCCGGTATAAGAAACCACCACGCCGACGTTACCGACTTCGATAATGGTTTTCTGGATCATTTCCACCGTAGCAAACAGGCGGTTGACGTAATAAGTGCCTTCGACCAGCACTTGAAGCTGACGACCGCGGTGACCACCAGCCATCAGGAAGTGATCTGCATCCTGGAATTTGTTGTGGTATGTATCCACAACAGCCGGGTCGTCGCCCACCACACGGGCAATGATCTCGCCCTGGCCCAATGAAGGACCGTCGTGCACGGTGACGATGCCGATCATGTCATCGGTGTCTTTGATGACCACCGGGCGGAAACCACTGCGTTCTTTGATGACTTCCACCATGCGCAGAACGACTTCGTTTTCCTCGCGGCTCATGGGCAGCGAAAAGACGCGCTCTTCAGTGATGACGATGAACTGCACCAGGTTAAATGCGTAGGTGCCTTCGCGCAAAATACGGCGCTGGGGGCCACGCTGGCCGCCATCTCTGATAAAGCTCTGCACATCCTGGAAATCCTTTACGGTGACATTGGAGGCCAGAACCTGGGATGGTTCCAACTGGCGACCGTCACGGGCAAAGATATAGCCGATCTTGCCCTGTGAGATAGTCACAAGGGGCATGGAGTGAACAATGTACTGGACAGGCATCAGGTAATGCAGACCGCCACGCAGAACCTGCGGCTGGTAACCGGCTTCGCCATTGAGGGCGATCAAGCCAGATTTGACCGAGCCTTTGTCAAAGCTCCAGCGTTTTTCAACAACACCAATACGATTATTGGGGATGAAGCGAATGCCGGTCAGCAGAACCACAACGATGAAACCCAGCAGCGACACCCCACAGAGTAAAAAAATAGTGGCTTGCATTTATTCTCCTTTTTTGTGCATATGCACAACTTTATATACGAGAAACTTTGGGGCTGGTTGTAGCTATGGCCCCAAAATAAGACCCTGAAGGAGGGGCTTCAGGGTCTTTGCTAACAGTGTTTTATTCTTCGGCCAGCACGATGATCTTATCTTCGCGGGCGAAGGTGATTTCATGCGATTTGCGCGGGTTGGTGCGGACACCGTATGATTTAGCGGCATCATGCAAGTCACTGGCAATACGGTAGCCGATCGCGACTTCGCCGCGGCGGCGCGCCGCTTCGAGTACGGTGTAGAAATTGACTGCCTGGCCGGTTTCCACGTAATCAGCCGCGGGTTTGAGATAAATTTCGGAACCGTCAGGGTCAAGCATATCGGTGAAGACTGCCTGCAGCTCGCCATTCTCAGAAAGCTGCGACATCATCAGACTGATCAACTGGTCGCTAACGATAAAGTCATCCACATTGGCGACCTCGGCCAGTTGACGGTTGCGCAAGTCTAGCATTTCGCTGACGATGGAGAAGGGGGTGGAATCCTTCTCGGAAATATTGCGGAGGTGCAGCAGGGTGATGAGGGTGCGCGCGTCGGCGGCTTGCGGTTCCAGGCGGGTATCTGCCAGGACAATCACATGGTCATAGTCTGCCAGGTTAAGATCATCCAACAGGGCGCGGTCGGTGCTGTCGCCGGAGCGGAAGACCAACCTCTGGTTTTGAAGATCGGCGGATTTGTTTACCTGTTCTTCGTAGGAGTCATCAGCGACAACGGTGACCGTTGAGTTTTTGGCAACATAATTATCCAGTTCCTGCACGATGACGGCAGCCGCATCATTCCAACCGAGCAGCAGGGCCTTTTCGGGCTGCATGCTTTCGCGTTTGGCACTGCTGCGAATGAGGCTGGCCTGAACAGGTGGGTTTGCGATGCCAGAAATCTTGATGGTATCGTCATCAGCAGAAACAGCGATGAGTTTATCTTCGGGTGTAATGCGGGTGTCCATGGGCGGGTTGAGCCGCACGCTGCCGTCAGCCCGGTGGATGCCTAAGATGGATGATTCTTCATAGGCAAAAAGGGCGTCGGCGAAGGTTTTTCCGGAAAGGGTAGGTTCGGACTTGAAATAAATTTCATCCCCGCCGAAGTTGAGCAGCTCGGTATAGATCACGGACAGGCCGGACTGGCGGCTGGTCTGGGCAGTCAAGCGCGCAATCACATCCCCGGTGAGCACAGCGCGGATATGATCCTTAGGGCTGATCATGTCAATCACGCTCAAGTTGCGGGCGCTGTGGATCTGGGTGATGATATTATAGGGTTCCGGGCGGCGTTTGGGATTGTTGGTGAGGGCCAGGGCGGTCTTGATCACGTACGAATCCGGGTCGCCTTCTTCGGGCGGCAGGATGATAATTGAGCGGGCAGTGTGTGGGCTGATGATTTCCAATTCAGTAGGATCAATGGGCATGCCAGAACGGCAAATGACGCGGGTTTTGGCGGTGGCGCCAACGCGTTGGCGGATCTCTTCTTCCATTTCCACTTTATCTTTGTCTGCCAGGATGGCGATCACACCGCTGGGCTGGTTTTCGTTGGCGGCGACAATTTCGGGAATGATGGTGAAGATTTGCGGCGACCAGCCGAGAATGACGGTGTGATTGGACTCGAGCACGCGTGAGCGCCCCTTGCGGAGTTCTTCAATTTTGCTTTCCACCCCGGCGGTCAAGACGCCGATGAGGGTGCTGATAACGAAAACGCCGCCGACCGTGACGACAAACATGGAGAGCCGGAAACCCCAACCAGAGTCGCCGCCCATGGTGCCGGCATCGAGGGTACGCATCAAGCCTTCCCAGGCAGCTTCAATGAAGCTCAGCCCCTCGGTGGAACCTTCGGGTGCTAACGCAACGCCGCCTGCGCTGATGACTGCCGCCATGACAAAGATGATGACGAGTGAGATGACGGCCAGGCCGCCGATGAGGGCCAGCGTGCCGCGTGACATGTAATTGTCGAACCAGTAGCTCCAGCGTTCTTTTAGGCTGGGTTGAGATGTCATCATGCCTCCATGAGGTACAAAAGAATAAGGATTGGTTTGGAAAAGATTGCGAGGTTTTATTTTACCACTTTGAAAAACGAGGCTCGGCTGTGGCAGTTCAAAGAAATTCATAAAAGCTGTGCCAGGAAAGTTTGACCCTGGGGCTGATTCTGCCTATACTATACTTATCGTACCCTTACGGGGCACTATTTTGGTATTCGAGAGTTTCATCATTTCAGGAGGCAGCCATGAGCAACAATCTCACCTGGTTTGGACATGCGACACTGGGCCTGGAGACCGGAGGCAAGCACTTATTAATCGACCCTTTTTTCAGCGGCAACCCGGCTGCTTCAGTTAGTGCTGACCAACTTCCAGCAGATTACATCCTGGTTACGCACGGTCATGGTGACCACGTGGGCGACTCGATCAGCATCGCCCGGCGCACGGGCGCAACGGTGATTGCGAATGCTGAGATCAGCGGCTGGATGAGCCGACAAGGTGTGGAAAATACACATGCACAGCACATCGGCGGCGGGTATCATTACCCGTTTGGCTATTTGAAACTGACCCAGGCATTGCACGGTTCCGCCCTACCGGATGGCTCCAACGGCGGCAACCCGGCTGGTTTTCTGCTGACCACGTTAGACTCGAAGAAAATCTACATAGCGGGGGATACTGGCCTGTTTGGGGATATGCGCTTGATAGGCGAAGAGGGGCTGGATGTGGCTGTGCTGCCAATCGGCGATAATTACACGATGGGCCCGCAGGATGCCTTGCGCGCGGTTAAATTGCTCGCGCCGAAACACGTGATCCCTATTCATTTTAGCACCTGGGATGTGATCAAACAGGATGCGCTCGATTGGGCTGCGCGTGTGACTGTGGAGTGCGGCACGCAAGTGCATGTGCTTAAGCCGGGCGAGCATTTCTCGTTTTAGCGTGAGTAATGGTTCGCGTGACGCCCAAGATGAAAGATTGGGCGGCAGCAATTCTACTAATGAACAAATTTCATTTTTTATCAAAATGGCATTCCATTTCCATGGCGTTACTCTATTTAAAAAATTGTGCCCATCAAAAGGAAGGTTGTTGAATTAACATGCCTGTCTGATACCCCATCCCCTACCCTTCCCCGCTAGATTTTCTTCATATTTTGCCGTGATATATGTGCGGGGAAGGGCAAAATCTTCTTTTGAGAGACTGGGGAGCTGGGCTCCCCAGTCTCTCAAGCTCTCAGCCCCTCCTGGTTTCGCAATTCGACATCATTTTGAGGCTGAAAATGATGAATATTGTGTGAAAAGGCTATTTCGCTTCCTTGAGGTTAGCGGAAGCGGCTATTGGTATATCTCTAAAAGCGTAATGAGAATTGCGGGGAAGATTAGGCGGGGTACGCTATGCGATAGGATTTTGTGCGATTTTGACATAGCTGCCACCCGCACAACAGGGAAACCAGGCATCAAGGTTTCTGTTACCCATTATTCAGGTCATTTTAAGATTCCAGGGGCCGGCCAAGAAGATTGGGCGGACCCTGGTCGTAATTTTCAGGTTGGTTGAGCGGTATAGCGGGCAGTTAAGATTGGGCACAGGCTGGTTTCGGCAACATCGGCGGTGATGTTGGGGGTGTATAACTGCCGCAATCCGTGGGCTGAAAACTGTGAGCCCATACAGACCAATTCATACTTTTGTTCTTTGATTTCTTCCAAAATCTGTTCAATAATATTGCCGTGCCGGATATTCATGGTTGCATCCAGACCAGCCTGGTTGGCGGTTTCGAGGCCAGCGCGCAGGCTGCGGCCTGTTAATGTATCGGTATTGGCGAGGTTTTGCCAGTTGTCACGGATTTTGCGCGCTTCGGGGTAATCCAGGCTGATGGGCGGGACAACCGCGAGTAACGTGACGGATGCGCTATTCATCTGAGCTACCCTGAGGCCGAGATGTTCAGCGGTGACGGTGTAGCCCAGGCCGCCAATGCAAATCAGGATGCGTTTAATCGGGATTCTTAAAACAGGCACAAATAGAATGGGGGCGCTGATAGAGGCCATGACATGCCTGAATGAATTACCCACGACTATGCGGCGAATCTGGGGCCTGCCAAAGGGACCGAAGGTGAGCATTTGTTTTGGATTGGCCTGTGAGTAGCCCGCGATGACTGCTTCCACGTTGCCGTGTTCCAATTCCAGGGAATAATCAATGTTGTTTTCCTGAAACAGGCTGGAGGCCCGGCCGAAGATTTCTTCGACCGGATGATCGCGATCATTGTGTTCTATCACGCCCATGAGTGTGAGACGCGCCTGCATGTTACGGGCCATCCAGGCGCCATATTCGATGGAGGCCCAGGTACCTTCGAAGCCATTGGTAAAAATGATCAAGTCAGGTTTCATCGGAATAAAATTACTCCCAAGATGCCCGCGGAAAAAAGTACCAGCGGAGATGGCAGATCGAACCAGAGGGCGATAAACGCCGCGGCTGCTATCAACAATGCGCGGCGTCCAATGGATTTGCTGGCATCTGAACGGAAAATTTGCCAGGATACAAGCGCAATTAACACACCGACAGCGGGGGCCATGCCTTTGATAAAGCCATCCATCCAGGCCTGCTCTTGAAAGCGCTGGAGCAAGGAAACCACTGTAAGCATGATGATTGTGGGAGGCAGGATGGCGCCCAACAAAGCAGCCAGCACACCGGGCAGGCTGCCAGCGGCATGACCGACAAACATGGCGAGTTTAAGAGCCTCGCTGCCGGGTAAAACATTGGAAAGCCCGACCGCTTCTACGAACTGGGCTTCGGTCATAATGGTACCCACCGACTCTTTGTAGAGCAGGCCAACGGAGGCAGGGCCGGAGGTAGTGAGCAAATTGACCTTCAGGAACATCCAGAATAACTTTAGCCAGACGGAGAATTTGGTTGGGGATTTCATCGAAAGAGGAATACTCCCGTCAGACCGGCAACAAAGATGACGAGCGGGGCGGGCAGGTTGAATAAAAGGGCGATGAGGCTGACGCCGCCGATTACCAGGGTTTGCCAACTCAAAGGAGTGCCGCTGCCACCCTTAAATATCTTCCAGGCTACAAATAACATCAAAACCGCCACGGCAGGGGTGAGCCCTTCGACAAAGCTGCCCACCCACGATTCGCGGCGAATACGGTGCAAAACCGATACTACGCCAAACATCAAAACGGTTGGCGGCAGAATGGCACCGAGCAGCGCCACCGTTCCGCCGGGGATGCCTGCTACAGTGAAACCAACAAACATTGCCAACTGCAGGGCGTCGGAGCCAGGCAGCAAGGTTGAAAAACCAACGGCCTGAATGTACTGCTGCTCTGTTAAAAAGTGTCCCACTGCTTCTTTGTACAGAAGGCCGACAGAAGCCGGGCCGGATGTACTGAGCAGG
>JBBRWF010000035.1:0-15982 GCA_038249405.1 Anaerolineales bacterium | reverse complement strand
TTTGCCGGATCTGATCATTATCGACGGCGGTAAAGGCCAGTTGGGACGCGCGGTGAAGGTGCTGGAAGAATACGGATTGTATGGAAAAGTGCCCGTGGTGGGTCTTGCTAAACGCGAAGAGGAAATCTTCTTCCCGCACAGTATAGAACCTTTAATGCTGCCAAGACACTCACAGGGACTGTACCTGGTGCAGCGCATCCGGGATGAGGCCCACCGTTACGGCATTACGGCTCACCGAGCGCGGCGCAGCAAACAGGGAATGGCCTCACAACTGGACACCATCCCTGGTATTGGACCAGCACGGCGTAAGGCACTTTTAAGGCATTTTGGCTCGGTGGATAAAATAAGAAATGCTTCCATGGATGAACTGGCCAGTGTAAGCGGCATGTCGCGCGCGGCTGCCGAGAGCGTAAAAGCGCACCTTGATTAATGTAATGAAAGGTATGTAATACAGACAGCTTTCAAGATTCACGGTAAAATATAGGTCGTAATATGCGCATTCTCTTCCAAAAAATCACCTTCCAATGAGAATGTCACGATCAAAAGAAAAGGTATGAAAAATGGCTGGCAAAACAAAACCCGCAAAAACTGAAAAACCAGATTATTATTCCAAGCAACTACGCCGCAACCAGATACTTTTTGGAGTGGTTGCCGTGATTCTAATTCTTTCCATGGCACTCTCACTGGTTCAATTCTAGCGTACTCAACCAAAGCATGAGCAGGCCGCAAGTCTGGCTCAATTACATCCCCTCAGCGCGGCATTCATGGCCGCGCTTTATTTCGTAATCATCCCACATCCGGGGCATACCCCCTTTTTGGAAAAATGTGAAACCCTATGCTTGAAATACTTGCTGGAATTGAAGACCACTACCAGGAATTAACCCGCCAATTGATGGAGGTCGGCAACGACTACCAGAAGGCCGGGGATATCAATAAAGAACGCACCGAGCTGGAACCGATTGTTGAAAAAGCACGCCAATATCGTGAAGCGCTCAAAAGGCTGGAAGAAGCCCGCGCGCTTGTCTCAAGCGAACATGATGCCGAGATGCATGAACTTGCAGAACTTGAAGTGGCTGAATTGGAACCAAAAATTCCAGAATTAGAAGCCGAATTGAAAGCCATGCTGGTGCCCAAAGATCCGCGGGATGATAAAAACGTGTTTGTGGAAATCCGTGCTGGAACCGGCGGCGATGAGGCCGCGCTATTTGCTGCGGATCTCTTCCGTATGTATAACCGTTACGCGGAACGCCTGCACTGGAAATCGGAAGTGATGTCGGCCAGCGAAATCGGGATTGGCGGCTACAAAGAAGTCATCTTTGAGATCAAAGGCAAAGGCGCGTATTCCAAGCTGAAATGGGAATCAGGCGTTCATCGTGTACAGCGTGTGCCAACCACCGAAGCGCAAGGGCGAATTCACACATCCACCGCCACTGTAGTGGTACTGGCAGAAGTGGAAGATGTCGAAATCAATATTCCCGAAAGCGATATTGAGATCGATGTGTATCGTTCGGCAGGCGCTGGCGGACAAAACGTGCAGAAAAACTCCACCGCCGTGCGCATCACGCATAAGCCCAGTGGTATCGTGGTTGCCTGCCAGGACGAGCGCTCACAACTACAGAACAAACTGCGCGGCCTTTCCATTTTGCGTGCCCGGCTGTTCGAAATTGAACAACAAAGACGCCGCGCTGAGTTGGAAGACTCGCGCCGCTCGCAGGTGGGTACTGGCGAACGCTCTGAAAAAATCCGTACCTATAATTACCCACAATCGCGCGTAACAGATCACCGCATTGGGGTTTCATCCTATAACCTGCCAGTGGTGATGGATGGCGACATTGAAATATTTATCGAGAAACTTTCTAACCGTGATGAAGCCGACAAACTTTCGGCCAGCAGTATGGATGATGACGAAGAGTGAAAAAATAGGGCAGCCGGTTGGCTGCCCTGATTGCGCATGATGGCACAATTTGAACGTATCAAACTTCCACTAATATGGATTACCACCCTGCTGGTAATCAGTCTGGCATGGGGGCTGCGTTCACGGGCAGTAAACATGCTGCCTGTTGATTATGATGAAGATGATTACTTGCGTGCTGCACAGCAGTACGCCGGACTGGTACGTTCTGGCGATTGGGCCGGTTTTATTCAAACCAATTACCGGCCCGAACACCCGCCGCTTTCCAAGATATTCTTTGGATTCAGCCTGCTCCAGTCCCCCGAAAGACCCATAATCCCAGACCGGCCAACCTCTGCAAATCCTGACCAGTCCCTACCTGCCGATCAACTACATGATGCACGCACGCTTGGCGCTGTCCTGGGCACACTGACCGTGGCACTTTTAGCTCTATTAAACCCGCTGGCTGGCCTTTTGCTGGCGGTGCACGGCATGACCATTAAATACGTTTCGCAGGTGATGCTGGAGGCTTTACCCGCGCTGACCAGCCTGGCGATGGTGCTGGCTTATCTGCAAAGTAAAAAACAAAAGAACCGCACTGGCTGGCTGTTTGCATCAGCTGTTTTTCTTGGCCTGACAGCTGCTTCCAAATATCTGTATTGCGTGGCAGGCATCGCGGTACTTGTGGACTGGATCCTGGATATCCAATCGGGCAAAGTCCAGACAGGCGCCTGGCGCAGCATACTACTATGGGGATTTATCGCAATCGCGGTATTTTTGGCAGCCGACCCTTATCTGTGGCCAGACCCAATTAACCGCATAAAAGAATCCGTTCTGTACCATGCAGCTTATTCCAGCGGCGCAGAAGAAGTGAAACAATATAATTTTCCATTCTGGCAGCCCCTGATATGGCTGAATACATCACCATACGGATGGCAGCCAGGGCACGTATTCCTGCTGAACGTGGATATATTTGTCACACTCTTCGCTTTTTTTGGACTGAGCCGGCTATGGAATAAATCACGCGTATTTGTTTTATGGCTGGGCTTAGGCTTATTCTTTTTGCTCATCTGGCCGACCAAATGGCCGCAATACATCCTTCTGTTAACCGCCCCGCTCTCACTGGCAGCAGCAGAAGGCATTCTGAGTGCGCTGATTTTTCCTCTTAAAAACTGGTGGGAAAAACGAAAAAAGGCGGCCAAACCTGATAAATTCGCTGCCCGCAGACAATTACGACAGGCCCTGCCCTGGCTGATCCCTGGAATGCTGGCTTTTTTAGTATTTACCATCATCCCTCTGTTATTCCAGTTTGGGGTGTCATTGACCGATTTCAACTCGGTCTCGATCAAAGATGGTCTGAATGGCGGCATCTGGCGCGAGGTATGGGGTGGAATATCCAGCCAAATCCCAGTCATAGTGACTTCCGTTCCCTATCGCACGAAAGAAGTTCAATATTTGGGGCTCAGCTCTTACTTGCCGCTGCTAAAAATAATCACAGAATCCGGCATCCTGGTTTTTAACCTGATTTGGACTGTACTCTCAGTGACTTTGCAAACAGTCCTGGGATTGGGAATGGCACTTGTGCTATGGCAGAGAGATCTCAAATTGCGCCACGGCTGGGAAATGTTATTCATCCTGCCCTGGGCCATCCCGGAGATGATCGGCGCATTGATGTGGTTGAACGTTTTTGCTAAGACCACTGGCTGGCTCAGCCTGGCCGCCCAAACATACGGCAAAGACATCCCATTTGGTTTCTTCCTGGGATGGGAACAAAATCCCAACATGCAATTGGTGGTACTGTTAATTGCTGCGGTGTGGTATGGTTTTCCTTTCATGATGCTGGCAGCCAGCGCCGGGCTCAAAATGCTGCCGGATGAAGTGTATGACGCTGCACAACTTGATGGAGCCAACTCCTGGCAAACTTTCAGATATGTCACATGGCCGTTGATCTTGCCGCTGCTGCTGCCAGCCATCATTGTGCGTGGTATTTTTTCTTTTAACCAATTTTATCTTTTTCAGGCTTTTCGGGTTGGGAGAACCGGGTCACTGGCGGCATACTCCTATAATCTTTTTAATCCCAGCGGCGGCTTTGGAGGATTTAATGGTCAATTCGCACTTTCCGCTGTGATTAATATCATCACGATGTTGATCCTGGTCGGTTTTGTTTTCGTGTTCAACCGCAAAAGCAAGGCCGGAGAGGGTGTGACGTATGCGTAAAATAACTCATCTGCGGCAATTTGTTTCTCAGGTTCTGCTGGCGCTGATTGGCCTCTATGTCATGCTGCCCATCTGGGGCATCATCCGGCTGGCTTTTGACGGATCGCTGATTGCGCGCCCGACTGAATTTCGCTGGCTGCCCAAAGTCTTCTCGATGGATGCCTTCTTCAAAGTATTGGACAAACCCTACCAATCGGTCGATTTTATCGTGCTGCTCAAAAACAGCCTGGTTGTCTCGGTTGGCGCCGGTTTGATCGCCATCCTGCTGGGGGCCAGCCTGGCGTATGCGTTTGCGCGCTTCCGTTTTCCAGGACGCCAGTCTGGACTCTTTTTGCTTTTACTGACTGCCCTGCTTCCGCCAATCGCCTTTACCACGCCTTTGTATATTGTGCTGAGTATTCTAAAAATTCGCACGACCCTATTGGGGCTGACGCTCGTCTACGCGGTGTTCGCCATGCCTTTTTGCATCTGGAACATGCGCGCCGCTTTTCAGGCCATCCCCAAAGAGCTTGAGGAAGCCGCATTTTTGGATGGGGCAGGAAATTTAACCACATTTCTTTATATCAGCCTGCCTTTATCACTTCCTTCCATCGCGGTGGCTGGTTTGATCGCCTTTCTGATGGCTTATTCTGAATTTGCCATCGGCTGGCTTTTCGTAGAAAAAGCATCCACTGTAACGCTCTCAATGTCGATCTATGCCATGATGACTACCGGTTCCGCTCAACCATGGAGCTACCTGGGGTCCTTAATTTTGATCATGTCTGCACCAGTTGTGGCAATATTTTTGTTACTACAGCGTACCCTGTTGGATCGCATGCTATTTGGAGTCTCGAATGATTAAAAATTTGGCTAAACAATTACCTGGTGAAACGGCCTGGCTGGATGCACAGGTGTTGTTGGGACATGTCACAGGTCAAAACCGTGCCTGGTTGCTCAGCCATCCTGATTTTCGGCTGACTACAACACAAGAACAGAATCTCAACCTGGCTATGCGCAAGCTACAGAACGGCGTACCCCTACCTTATGTGCTGGGTCATTGGGATTTTTTTGGAGAGCGCTTTTTAGTCACCCCCGATGTGTTGATTCCCCGCCCAGAAACCGAATTGCTGATCGAAACAGCCCTGGCATATATTCGCGCAAACCCACTACCACGGTCAAATATTTTGGATATCGGCACCGGATCTGGGATTATCCCCATCACTCTCGCGGCGCATGTCCCGCTTGCCTGGCTTTGGGCCACTGACATTTCACAGGCAGCCCTCAATGTGGCGCATGCCAACGCAGAACGGCATGGCGTTGAAAAGCGCATTGAATTCACAAAGGCAGATTTGCTTCCGGATGACTTTTCATCGATCGCTTTTGACATCATCACTGCTAACCTGCCTTATATCCCTACCAAAACCTTGAAAGGTCTGGATGTGTTCGGCAAAGAGCCAACCCTGGCGCTTGACGGCGGTCCAGAAGGACTTGATCTGATCAGCCGTTTACTGGAACGCCTTTCGAACGCCAGAGTGAATGAATGCCTGGTTTTGCTTGAAATTGAAAATCGTCAAAAAGAACCGGTTGAAATGCTTGCGCGGAAAGCCTTCCCTATGGCAGGTATTGAAACAAAAAAAGACCTGGCAGGAAATGACCGGCTGGTGCTTATTAGAACGTAATTTCTATAGTAAATGCAGCGCTTTAAGGGTATAAAGATAAATATGGAAACAATGTTGATGGCAATCAATGATCCAAAAGCCCTGGCAATGGCCCTGGAAGTTTTGACCACCGGCGGCTGTGTAGCCTTCCCAACCGATACTGTTTATGGTCTGGGCGCACTGGCGTTTGATGAAGAAGCTGTAAGTCGCATTTCTGAGATCAAAGGTCGCGTGGTAGAAAAAGCCATCCCAATCTTGATCGGCGATATTAACCATTTGGAGAACGTAACCGGCGGGGTGAGTTCTCATTGCGAAAAACTGGCAAAACGATTCTGGCCAGGCCCGTTGACAATTGTCCTACCACGTCACCCATCCATCCCAGATGCTGTGACGCCCTTGCCAACTGTGGGGGTTCGCATTCCAAATTTTCTACCAACCATTGAGCTTTTAAGGATGACAGGCCCAATGGCAGTGAGTTCTGCAAACATCACTGGCAATAACAGCCCATCAACGGCGCGCGGTGTACAGGCGCAATTGGACGGAAAGATAGCACTTATCCTGGACGGGGGTGTAACGCCAGGAGGCATCCCTTCCACTGTGGTGGATTGTTCACAGGGACACCCAATCATCATCCGCGAAGGTCCAATTTCGCTGGAACAAATTCTAAATGCTTTGGCGTGAACCAAGATCTCCCCAATAACTGCCAAAACTCTTATTTCGCATTTATAAATTGTTCATGTTTTGTTCATCTTCATCTGTATAATATAAATTCATTCTCTTAACGAACCCCCGTCGGAAACCTGGGCCGGTCTCCAAAACGGGGTTGGGTTTTTAAATAACAGAAGGGCGTGAGACTAGATGACAATCATCTACAACTTACGCCTTTTTTTGCGCTCGAAATTAAGAAAGCGGCCAGGTGGGCATTACGTCAATATCGAGCGTTGATTTATGCCCCAGCGCAAAGCGAAAGTAACCGGCGCTGGCGATCATAGCGGCGTTATCAGTGCAGTAAGAAAATTTGGGGATATTGACCTTGAATTCGGTTTGTTCCAAAAAAGCCTTGCGCAGCGCAGTATTGGCCGAAACCCCACCTGCAACGAGGATTTCCTTCACCCCAAATTCACGCGCGGCAGCCAGTGTTTTGGTTAAAAGGGTACCTACAACAGCTGATTGAAAACTGGCAGCCATATCCTCTACAGGCACAACCTGTCCGGCAGCCTGTAGCTTGCGTACTTCACGCAATACCGCAGTTTTAATCCCACTGAAGGAGAAATCCCAGGCGCCATCGGTGCGCGCGCGAGGAAAGTGAAATGCCTGCGGATTACCAGATTCTGCCGCCTTTTGAACAGACGGGCCGCCAGGGTATGGCAAACCCAGTAATCGAGCAGTTTTATCAAAGGCTTCGCCAGCGGCATCATCCAGGGTGGCACCCAGGCGGCGATAGCTGAGATGATCAGTCATCAGGTTCAGTTCTGTATGACCGCCAGAAACCAACAATGCCAGTAAGGGAAATTGAGGCGCATCTGGAGCAGGGCTGCCAACTGGTAGATTATCATATACCCAGGAAGAATAGATATGTCCTTCGAGGTGATTAACTCCCACCAGGGGCTTGCCAGCACCGAGCGAAAGGCCTTTGGCAGCATTCAGACCCACCACCAGCGAACCCGCCAGCCCCGGCCCGCGCGTAACAGCAATCGCATCCACGTCTGCGAGTCTGAGGTGCGCCTGAGCCAGAGCTTGTTCAATCACCGGAACAATGCTCAAGACATGCTGGCGCGAAGCGACTTCGGGGAATACGCCACCGTAACGAGCGTGAATATCCATTTGAGATGCCACAACAGATGACAGCAAGGCGCGACCGTTTTCGATCACGGCGGCGGCAGTTTCATCACAGGAAGATTCGATGGCAAGAATACGTGCAGTTGGTAGAGGTGTCATTATTGAGTGAACCCTGGTTGTGAATATAATTGGTTTCGCAGAATTGCTACCAAGTATACACTGTTGCAAAGGTGGAAATAAAATGTTGTATTGAAAAAAGCTGTCGTGGGGTAATGCCCCATGACAGCTTTTTCTAGTTGGTGAAGATAGACTTACTTCTTTCCGAGAGCAACCAGCATAATATTCTGAACGCGCGACACCATGCTGGATGGGTCGGGGTGCAAGCCCTCGGCCAATAGGGCACTGTCGTAAATCTGCTCGACAACCATTCGATGCAGTTCAGATCCAGCATCCAGACCTAAAAGGCTCTTCAGAACTTCATGCGAGGGGTTCAGTTCCAGAATTTTCCTGGATGATTCGAACTCCTTGCCAAGATATTTATACACGCGCTGCATCTCCGGGTTCATGCTGCCTTCCGCATCCACCAGGCGCGCCACAGATGTTGAAAGCCGGTTGGTACTACGCACATCCGCAACCCGCTCTCCAAGAATTTGCTTGAAATGCTCAACGAGAGAGTTGAAATCCGATTCAGCCATTTTTTCTTTTTCTTCGGACTGGGCATCGGGCTTATCTTCTGTTGGAGTGACATCTGCCTGGGCAACGTTTTTTAATTCATACTCTTTGTATTGGTGCAGCCCCATGAGCATGAAAGAATCCATTGGCTCGGTGAGGAGCAACACTTCCGTGCCTTGAGTATTGAAATAATCCAGATGCGGACTGCGCAATACAGACTTTGGGTCTTCGCCTAGAATAAAGTAAATCACCTTTTGGCCTGCTGGCATGCGGCTGACATAATCATCCAGGGAAGAGAGTACTTCAGCTTGCTGGCTGGTCTTAAAGCGCAATAAGGGATAAATCTTTTCAATATCGGGCTGATTGGTAGCCACACCCTGTTTCAGGAAAACACCAAACTCTTTCCAGAAAGTCTGATATTTTTCAGGGTCATTTTTGGCCAGGTTTTCCAATTCCTTAACCACCTGACCAGTCAAAACTTTTTTCAGGCGCGCCATCAAACCAGAAGATTGAATCGTCTCACGGGAAACGTTTAGAGGCAGGTCTTCAGAATCGACCACACCTTGAACAAAACGCAGATGTTCAGGCAACAAATCTTTTGAATACTCATCAATCAGGATATTGCGAGAGTACAACTTTAAGCCGTCATCCTTGCGCAGCGAAAAAACCGCGCGCTCGGCTTTGCCAGGCAAGTATAAGAGAGAGTAAATTTGCACCGGGGCATCCGTTACAAAGTGAATATGCAAGAGAGGCTCTTCAAAATCGAGCGTTAGCTGCCGGTAAAAATCATTGTACTGTTCATCAGTAACTTCCTGTTTGGCAGTGCGCCATATGGCTGTGCGCTTATTTATCTGTTCGCGCTTTTTTTCCTCGCCTGCATCCATATAAATTGGAAAACCAATATAGTCTGAATGTTTGTGGATAATCTCTTTCAGGCGATAATCATTGGCGAATTCGGCAGCATCCTCTTTGAGCTTGATCTCAATGGTTGTACCGCGTTCTTCTTTCACCCCATCGGCAATCTGGTATTGGTCATCACCAGTTGCGACCCAGGTAACCGCTTGAGCACCTGGATGATAAGAGCGAGAAGTTACTTTTACCCATTCAGCCACCATGAAAACCGAATAGAACCCAACACCAAACTGGCCTATCACCTGGGTAAAATCGCCCTTCTGATCTTTGGCTGCTTCCAAAAATTTGCGCGCACCTGACTGAGCAATAGTGCCCAGGTTTTCGATCATCTCATCATGCGTCATCCCTATGCCGGTATCGCTAATGGTGATCGTTTTGGCATCTTTATCAGCTGCAATGTGGATGCAGAGTTCCGCATCAGCATCCAGCACAGCCTGGTTGGTGAGCATTTCAAAACGCAAACGATTGAGCGCATCGGACGCATTAGAAAGCAGTTCCCTTAGAAATACTTCCTTGTCCTTGTAAAGGGAGTGGATCAAGATATTCAACAATTGTTTTGTTTCTGCTTTGAAAGAAAACGACTGGGCATTTTCAATCAGCGGGGTGGCATTGGTCTCATCCATTTTATTTCTCCAAAGGTACATTCAATAATGCTCCAGTTTGCCTGAAGTGAAAGGTTTAGAGTGGGGTATTTATACATTTACTTTGCCAACCGAAACAAGAATAAACAAAGATATTGCATAAATTATCAAAATTTATTTTAACTGACTGACATCTTCAAAAAGAAAGAGGTTTGTAAGAAAATTATTAACGCACCCACAAGGTTGCAAGATCATCCATTTGAAACATAAAGAATTGGAATTTATAAAAAACCCAATAATTCCCGGTTGAAAGCCTCAAAATGATCAATGGCTACTGCGTGTCCAGCGCCCTGGATGATTATATGGCGCGCGCCACGGATTTCATCTGCCAAAATTTTCTGTCTGGCTGGAGTAACAGTAGTGTCTTTATCCCCACTGATCACTAGTGTGGGGGCTTTGATTTCTGCAAGTCTCCGGCGAGAATTGAATAATCCCAGGCAACGCATGGCGGCGCGATAAGCGCGCGGATCAGCAGACGCGATTTGTTGTTCAGCCATTTCGCGCAATGATTCTTGATCTGCATCCGGGAAAACCCGCCGGGCAACAATCGCAGACTGTGTTTTTAATCCGACAGCATGCACCACCAGTGCACGCTGAGCAAAATAAAGCCATTGCGTAAACCCCAGGGGTTGCAAAACCGAAAATGTGCTCACCAATACCAGCTTGCGAACCAAATGCGGATAATCAAGAACAAACTGCTGGGCAATCACCCCGCCCATGGAGAGTCCCACCACGTGGACGGGGCCGGTGCTCAAATCAGCAAGTAAAGCTGCCAGATCAGCAGCAACACGTTTGAAATTCCAACCGTGCCCATCATAAGCTGATTTGCCAAAACCCGGGGCATCTGGCGCAATTGGGCGCATACCGGCTGCCTCAAGCGGCTCAAATTGAAGGGTCCAGGAAGAACCATTCGCGCCCAATCCATGCAAAAGCAATACAGCTGGAGTACCTTCAAGGGCGGGGTCGAGATAATTCAGCCTGCTCATTGATATTATTCTTTCTTTTCGTCTGGGGATGGCAGGGGTTCAGCCTGGGCCTGGGTCTGTTCCTTTTTCGTCTCTTCCTGCGACGGGGAATCAGATCCCAGGTTTTCTTTGAAAGAACGCAAACCAGAGCCCAGTTCGCCCATAATTTTACCAAGACGAGATGGCCCAAACAAAACAATGACGATTACTAAAACGATTAATAGTTCTGGAACACCAATATCCATTTTTTGTCCTTGATTAAATAAATAACCACAAAGACCAGAGCAGGCATGTTAAACTGCACTCCTATGATCTTTGTGGCAAGCTTGTCAGAAAAAACTACTTTATCTCATTGTTTGGAACTTTTGGTTCTTCTTCTTTCTTCTCTCCACCGAGATTATCTTTAAAGGATTTCAAGCCACTGCCAAGTTCACCGAGCACCTTGCCAAAACGGCCCGGGCCAAACAGCACGATTACGATCACAAGTAAAATGAGTAACTCAGGGACACCCAAACGCATAGGAACTCCTTTTGTACAGCCATCTGAAATTAAAGCTTAATTGTTATCATATCACAATCAATTTGGATTGCCTATCCTAGGCGTCTTTATCGGTAAATAAACCTTCCAGAACGCGATTAACTCGCCGGAAAGCAGAACGAACCCTGGCCCAGGGCCTGTACCATTCCGCACTCAAGAAATGCTCGGAAGGCAGCGGGCCGCTCCATTCGGCAGCCAAAGCGCCCCATGTAAGCCCCCCGCCAAAACCAACAAATACAACTTTATCGCCAGGATGCAGACGACCATTCTGAATTGCTTCAACGGCCGCAATCGGAATGGAAGCAGTGGATGTATTCCCATACTGATCCACATTTATCATAAATTTCTCAATCGGCAGCTTTAGACTACGAGCGGCGGCATCAATAATACGGAGATTTGCCTGGTGCGGCACAATTAAAGCCAGATCTTCCACTTTCCAGCCAGATTTCTCGATCACTTCACGTGTCGCCTGGGCCATGACGCGCGTGGCGAACCGAAACACTTCTTTGCCATCCATGTGAATAAAGTGCTGCCCCGTATGCACAGTGATCTCACTGGCGGGATGCGCACTGCCACCGGCTGGAACTGATAAGAAATCCCCACCAGAACCATCAGAATGCATCACAACACCCTGTACGCCGCCAGGTTTTTCGCTGGCTTGCAAAATAAAAGCACCTGCTCCATCTCCAAAAAGGATACAGGTGTTGCGGTCTGTCCAATCTACAAAACGTGAGAGCGTTTCGGTGCCAATGACCAGAACCGTTTTGACGGAACCGGAACGAATGGCCTGGGCACCCATGTTTAATGCGAAGATGAACCCAGAGCAGGCGGCGGAAAGATCAAAAGCCCCTGCATTGCTTGCACCCAATTTATCCTGGATGAGGCAGGCAGTTGCCGGGAAGATATGCTCCGGAGTTGAAGTGGAACAAATGATTAAATCGAGATCTGTAGCCAAAAGTCCAGCCACCGTCAACGCCTTGTAGGATGCTTCGACACCCAGGGATGATGAAGTATCACTATCTCCTGCGATGTGCCGCTGCTTGATGCCGGTGCGATCGCGAATCCAGGCATCATTCGTATCAACCAACTTGCTCAGATCATCATTTGTAAGCACCTTTTGAGGCACAGACATGCCCCAACCGGTGATATGTGCGTAAGGCATTCATACTCCTTAACCAACGCTAAAGTTATGCTGGTTGTGATCTGCTAGTTTTCGAAACGGCTAAAAATTATCGTGGCGTTGTGACCACCAAAGCCAAAGGAATTGGACATGATGTGACGCGGATGCGCTGCCCGGGCTATATTGGGAACATAATCCAGATCACAGTTTGGGTCGGGGGTTTCGTAGTTAATAGTAGGCGGCAACAAGTCACGCTGGAAAATCTCAGTACAAATGGCTGCCTCCACCGCCCCAGAGGCTCCCAGCAGATGACCGGTCATGGATTTGGTGGAAGAAACAGGTAAACGGTAAGCATGTTCGCCCAAAGTAGCCTTGATGGCAGCTGTTTCAGATTTGTCATTTAGATACGTTGAGGTTCCGTGGGCATTGATATAGTCCAGATCTTCCGCCTTAAGGCTGGCGTTTTCGAGCGCAAGCTTCATACATAAAGCAGCACCCGTCCCATTTTCAGCAGGTGCAGAGATATGATAGGCATCGTCGGTTGTGCCGTAGCCAACGACCTCGCACAGGATATTTGCGCCGCGCGCCCGGGCATGTTCAAGGGATTCCAGAACCAGGATAGCCGCGCCTTCTCCCATCACAAAGCCATCGCGGTTTTTATCAAAAGGACGCGAGGCTCTGGCAGGTTCGGCGTTGTTCACTGAAAGAGCGGTCATTACATTCAAACCTGCCATTGCCACGCTCACAATGGCAGCCTCTGCCCCCCCGGCCAGCATCACATCCGCCGATCCGCGCCGGATCATCTCGGTTGCCTCACCGATTGCGTTTGAGCCGGTTGCACAGGCTGTCACAAATGCGGCGTTTGGCCCTCGAATGCCCATACGAATGGCGATCGTTCCGGCAGCATTATCCGCGATCATCATAGGTACCAGGAAGGGGCTGACGCGATCGGGACCCTTCTCACGCATGATCTCGACCTGTTCCAATAAAGTACCAATACCACCAATACCTGTACCAACAATAACGCCGATCCGGTCGCGATTTTCGTTTGTCAGCTGTAAAGTTGAATGGCTTACGGCTTCCTGCGCGGCAGCAACTGCAAGCTGACAAAAACGATCCATGCGCCTGGCTTCCTTGCTGCCAAATAACCCAGCAGCATCAAAACCCTTCACTTCACAAGCGAAGCGGGTCTTATGGTTGCTTGCATCAAAGTGAGTGATAGGAGCGGCACCCGACTTGCCCGCAATTAACGCAGACCAAGTATCCTGGAAATTATTTCCCAAAGGGCTGATGCATCCCAGCCCGGTGACTACTACACGGTTTCGCATTGCACTCTCCTGTAAGATTTACTACGAATAACAAGGGCGCAGCCAGGCTGCGCCCCATTCTATTCTATGAAACTATAACACGCTGATCTAAAAAGGGATGCGAGAGTAAATCAGCCTTTTAGTAAATCGACATCCCTATCACTGTCTACCGCCAGATTGAGGGCAGGCAATTCGGTGAGAGAATTTATACCAAAATGCTGTAAAAACTGCGGCGTTGTACCAAAAAGGATCGGGCGGCCTGGCCCCTCCGCGCGGCCCACCTCTTGCAGCAGGCCCTTACTCAATAAACTTTTAATCACGCCATCACTATTTACGCCGCGCACAGAATCCACTGACGGACGAGTGACAGGCTGTTGATAAGCAATAATGGCCAGGGTTTCCAAAGCTGCCCGGCTCAGGCGGCTCGTGGCCTCCAAACCCAAAAAGCGTTCAACCACATCCCCAAGTTCTGGAGCGGTGGTCAATTGCAGGCGCCCGGCGTGTCTTTGCAAACGCAAACCGCGTGAGCGCAGATTTTCTTCCAATTCTTCAAGGCCCTTTTCCACATTGGTAACGGTCATATCCAGGGCTACAGCCAACTGTGAAGGCGTAACAGGTTCACTGGCAACAAATAATAAACCTTCCAAAAAAGCAGCCAGATTCAATTCAATCGATGCTGAGTCGCTCATGCTATAATTAGCTCCGCTTTAGTCAATATATCAGTCCCCGATTTTACGGGGTGGAGATTTGTAATGAGAAAAAATATTATTATGCTGTTCGCAGTTTTCGCTCTGGTGCTGGGTTCTCTTGCCTGCACTATTTCTGCAGGTGGGCCAACTAATCCGCAACCCACAATTCCCGTTTCAACCGAAGCGATTGGGAGTTTAGAAGATCAGGTCCAGTCAGCCCAAGCCACTGCTGTTCAAAGCGGACAAATCAACCTGAGCATTACAGAACCTCAGATCACATCCTTGCTTGCGGCAAAATTAGATAAGCAGGCCGACCCACTTATTCGCAACCCGCAAGTGTATTTACGGGATGGGCAAATTCAGGTTTACGGCGTTGCTCAAAAAGGTGATATTGAGGCGAATGTACGCATTGTTTTTACTGTTGCATTCGACCCCGAAGGGAAACCAGTAATTACAATCACCTCTGCTGATTTTGGTCCAGTTCCTGCACCTGCGGGTCTCAATGACACCATCAGCGGGTTTTTGGATGAAATGTTCACCGGCTCATTCGGGCCAGCAGCCACCGGCCTACGCCTGGAAACAATTAATATTGCGGATGGCGTAATGACTCTGACCGGAAAAGTACAATAGGTAGATTATACCAAGTGTTGGCAGACAAACCCTTCCCCCGGCTGGCGATCTTGCTCTCCTTGCTGGCATTGGCCATAGGAGGTTGCCTTGCTCCAAGTGTTTCCCAAAGTAATGTTAACCTGTCGGTCAGCCTGGTGGCGGATGGAGAAACAAAAACGCTGCAAGTGCCTTCAGGAAGTAATATCCAACAGGTGTTGGAAACTGTTGGTATAACACCTGGCAACCTGGATAAGGTTGAGCCTCGCACATACAGCATCGTAAGTGAGGGCCTGGTCATTCGAGTCACCCGAGTGCGGGAAGAATTCCAAACTGCACAATCCATCGTCCCATTTGAACGCCAGACTGTGCGCAACGAGTCTATGCCGCTAGGTGAATTGCAGATGATCCAGAATGGCGTGAACGGGCTTGAAGAAATTGTTTACCGGTCCTATTTTGAAGACGGGAAGTTGGTTAACACAGATATTTCACGATCAACTACCATCAAACCGGCTCTGCCTGAAATCATCATGTACGGCGCACAAAAACCATTTGCCCCACAGCCAATTTCTGGTAAATTGATTTACCTGGCTGGCGGAAATGCATGGCTTGTGCAGGGATCCACCTCCAATCGCTCGCTGCTGACAAAGACCGCAGATTTGGATGGGCGCGTTTTACAACTTTCCAAAGATGGAGTCTGGCTGCTTTACACCCGGAAATCGGCGAAAGCACCAGAACAAGAGATCAATACCCTGTGGGCTTTAAATATTGAAACCCCGCAGGCTGAACCAATGAGCTTAAAGACCTCAAATATCGTGCACTTTGCGGATTGGGATCCTACAACCTCGCCGAATTTGAGGGTACTCTATTCAACGGTCGAACCTCGCGCTGCTTCGCCAGGATGGCAGGCTAATAATGACCTATACCGCATGGTGGTTGGTAAAAACGGCAACCTGGGCGTACGTGAGAAAATCATCGATGCAAATAACGGCGGTATTTACGGCTGGTG
>JBBRWF010000034.1:0-16006 GCA_038249405.1 Anaerolineales bacterium | reverse complement strand
GCAAAACTCCACATAAAAATCGTTTGTCTCCCCCTTCCGATTTTGGAAGGGGGCCGGGGGGATGGTTAATAACAGGCAAAATAGCACATCGTGATGTAATACAAAGCATTTATATTCTCCACTTTGCAAAATTCGCCAGCACCTGCAATCCCGCTGCGGCGCTCTTCTCGGTATGGAACTGCACCGCAAACAGGTTATCGCGCCCAATCGCAACCGGAAAACTGCCCCCGTAATCGCTGGTGGCGTAGATGTTCGCCGGGTCCGCGGGCTGCGGGTAATAGGAATGTACAAAGTAAAACTCATCCCCGCGGCGCAGATCTGCCAGTACGGGGTGCGCCTGGGTCAGGCTCACTGCGTTCCAGCCCATATGTGGAATTTTAAGCGCCGAGTCGCTCAGTTTAAAACGCAGGCAGTTGCCGGGCAGCAACCCCAGGCCGGGTGTATCGCCCTCTTCCGAGTGCTCAAGAATGATCTGGCAGCCGATGCAAATCCCCAGGATCGGTATGCCGCGTTGAAAAGCTTCGCGGATCGCCTCGTCCAGCCCGCGTTCTTTCAACACGCGCATGGCAGCCGAAGCCTGTCCCACACCGGGGAAGATTAACCGTTCAGCCTCGCGCACAACTTGCGGATCGGCGCTGATCTGGTTCTCCAGCCCCAGGGAATCCAGCGCGCGCTTGACGGATGTCAGGTTGCCAGCCTTGTAGTCGATTATCGTGATCATACTGCTCCTAAAAAACATTCGTGCAGCAAAATTTTGCCTTCATACAGCGCCCGCCCGATGATGACGCCCGCCAGCCCGCTTTCGCGTACCCGCTCTACATCCCTTAGCCTCGAGACTCCTCCCGAGGCCACCACCTGCAAACCACTTGTTTTTTGCAATTCCAGGGCGCTTTCCAGATTTACACCGCTATTGACGCCATCGCGCGCCACGTCTGTCAACACGCACCATTCCAACCCCTGGGTTTTGAAGCGTGTACCCATCTCCAGCACGCTTAAACCGGTACGTTCTTGCCAGCCCTGGATCGTGACCAATCCATCGCGTGCGCCGATATCAGCGGCGATACGCTGTGAACCGTAGGCAGCCAGCGCCCAATCGACCAGCGCCGGTTCGAGGATGGCCGCGGTGCCCAGGAAGATGCGTTCCACCCCCATTTCCAGCGGAATTCGCAGGCTCTCCTTGTCGCGGATACCTCCGCCGAACTCGACCTTCAACCCGACCTGTAAAATGCTTTCCAGTGCTCGCAAATTAGCCTGTGCTGATTCGCCAAAAGCGCCGCTCAGGTTGATGATGTGCAGCCATTCTGCGCCTTCTGTTTGCCAGCGTTCCGCCCATGCGCGCGG
Organism: Anaerolineales bacterium; assembly: GCA_038249405.1. GTDB lineage: Bacteria > Chloroflexota > Anaerolineae > Anaerolineales > Villigracilaceae > UBA5195. Next base: position 14,665 of record JBBRWF010000034.1, on the reverse strand, counting down.
GTCGTCACCATAAGTGGTCTGGCGCGCCGGGTCGCCTTGCGCCAGGCGCACAACTTTGCCATCCCGTAAATCAATTGCGGGGAAGATGGTAAAAGGACTGCTCACCTGGTTAACGTCCCCTTTGTGGATGCCACGCTCCTGCGGCGCGGGTCGAGCAGCGTGGCCGCATCCAGCGCGCGTGCCAGCGCTTTGAAGAGCCCCTCGGCTTTGTGGTGGTCATCGCGCCCATAAAGCACACGCGCGTGCAGGTTACAGCGGCTGGTGACTGCAAAACTCTCCAGGAAGTGCGGGAATAGGCTGGTGGCAATTCCGCCCACGGCCGCAGAGCCCCATTCGGCATCCACCACGCAGTAAGGCCGCCCCGAGAAATCCAGCGCCACAAAGGCCAGTGTTTCATCCATCGGTACGTAGAAACTGCCCATGCGCGCGATACCCTTGCGCTCGCCGAGTGCCTGGTCAAATGCGGTGCCCAGCACCAGTGCCACATCTTCCACGGTGTGATGGGTGTCAACCTGAAGGTCGCCGCTGGCTTTGACGGTCAGGTCAAACAGCCCATGCACGGCGATGTGAGTCAACATGTGGTCCAGGAAGCCAATGCCAGTGGCAATGTTGTGTTGGCCGGAGCCGTCCAGGTTTAGGTCAATTTCTATCTGTGTTTCATTGGTGGCGCGTTTTACGCTGGTTGTGCGCATGGTGTCTCCGTAGGTTTTTAGAACCTTTTCAGGGCTGTCAGTAGTGCGTCGGTTTGTTGCGGTTTGCCAATCGAGATGCGCACACAGTCTGTCAAGCCAGGTTTGTTAAAGTAGCGGATGAAGATGCCTGCCTGGCTAACCAGGTCTGCCTTGAGTTGTGCGGCGTCTCGCCCATTCACCTGGCATAAAATAAAGTTGGCATGGCTTGCATACGGGTGCAGGCCTGGAATGTCTCGCAGGGCGCTCATCAGGCGTTCGCGTTCACTTACCAGCACCGAGACAGTCTTGCGCAGATAATCGGTATCCTGCAAGGCTGCGATCGCTGCCGTGCTGCCTGCCACGTTAACATTGTACGGCTGTTTGGCTTTCCACAGACTCGGCATTAACCATGTCGGAAAAGCCCCATAGCCCACCCGCAGCCCGGCCAACCCGGCCAGTTTGCTGAACGTACGCAGTACAGCCAGGTTTTCGCGCCCCGCCACATTCGTGATCTGGCTCAGGTTTCGCCCCAAACCGGCTGGATCGGCGAATTCGATATAGGCTTCGTCCAGCACGATCAGCGCGGGCAGTTCCAGCAGCCGTTGCAGGTCAGCCGGGTCAATCAGCGACCCGTCCGGGTTGTTGGGGGAGGTCAGAAAGACCAGCCGCGCGCCGTGTTTTTCCACCGCACTGCAAATGCCCGGCACATCCAATGAAAAATCCGCGCGGCGCGGCACCTCGATAACGCGCGCCGCGTTCAGATCGGCGTCGAAGGCATACATCCCAAAGGTGGGCGGGCAGTTGATGATTGCGTCGCCGGGTGCCAGTGTGACTCGCATGATCAGGTCGATCAGTTCGTCCGCTCCAGAGCCGGGTAGTAAATTTTCAAAAGGCGCGCCGCAAAAATTAGTCAGGGCGGTCCGCAGGGCGCGGCTCTCCGGATCCGGGTAGATGTGCGGAAATTCCATTTCGCCCAGGGCTTGGCGTGCGCGTGGCGACATGCCGTAAGGGTTTTCGTTGGCGTCCAGCTTGATGATTTCGGCTGGCGCGCGTCCAATGCGCGCCGATAGCACCTCAAACGGCTCAATCGGTGTGTAAGCGGGCAGGTTGGCAATGTGCGCGGGCAGGCTGAAAGGCGGCATGGGCTTAGTCGCGGGCCGTGCGCAGATCGGCCGAGCGCGCGTGGGCTTCAAGCCCCTCCGCGCGTGCAATCCGTGCGGCCAGCGGGGCGATTTCAGCGGTGGTGGCCAGGTTCAGCGCGATCAGGCTGATGATGTGCACAAAATCCCAGACATTGAGCGGAGAGGCAAACCGCGCCGAGCCGCCGGTCGGCATTACATGGCTTGGTCCGGCCACGTAATCGCCCAATACTTCAAAGGAATGTTCCCCCATAAAGATGCCGCCCGCGTTGGTGATTTTTTCGCTCAGCGCCCACGGTTCCGCCACGCAAAGGCACAAGTGTTCGGGGGCATATGCATTGTTCAATTCTGCTGCTTCATCCAGGTCGCGGGTGATGACGATGCCGCTCTGTGCGGGCAACGATTGCGCCAGGATATCAGCCCGTGGCAGGCTTTCCATCTGACGGCCCACTTCCACCTGTACAGCTTCGGCCAGTTTGCGCGAGGGCGTCAGCAGGATGGCCGAAGCCAGCACATCGTGCTCCGCTTGCGCCAGCAGGTCAGCCGCCACCCAGGCCGGGCGCGCGTTCTCATCAGCGATGACCATTGTCTCGGTCGGCCCTGCCAGCCCATCGATGCCCACTGTGCCAAATACCTGCCGCTTGGCCAGCGTGACAAACAGGTTGCCCGGTCCAAAGATCTTATCCACTGCCGGGATGCTTTCAGTGCCGTAAGCCAGTGCGCCAATCGCTTGCGCGCCGCCCAGCGCATAGACTTCGCGCACGCCCACCAGCGCGCAGGCTGCCAGAATTACCGGTGCAATCTGCCCTGTGCCGCGCATGGGTGGGGCGGCTATCACCACTTCTTTGACGCCCGCTACCTGCGCCGGTACCGCCGACATGAGCACCGAAGACGGCAGCGGCGCTGTTCCGGCAGGTACATATAAACCTACGCGTTTGTGCGGGCGGATAAATTGACCGAGCGTGCCGCCCAGGTCATTGGTAAACCAGGAACTCAGCGGTTGGCGTCGGTAAAACTCACGGATGCGCGTTGCGGCTACCTGCAGGGCTTCGCGCTCAGGTTGGGGCAGCGCCGCCAGGGCCGCATCCAGGTCTGCTTCTGGTACGCGCAGCGGGATGCCACTCGGGAAGCCGTCCAGACGCGCGCTCCAATCGAGCAATGCCCGGTCGCCTTGCCTGCGTATATCGCGCAAAATACGTTTCACGGCCTCCTCAGGATTGATTTTTTCGCCAAAGGTGCTTTCCAGGCGGTCGAGCATCGCCTGGGGTACCTGGGTTTCATCGGGCGGGGTGCGCTTGAGGATCGTGCGCCGTGCATTTTCAACATCATAAATTTTTAACATGGTTTTTTCCTTGTGCTTATTGTAGTGCTGCCAGCATCGCCTTATAGCGCGGCGGTTCTTCTTCAAAGATGTAAGTGACCGGGGCCACCACCACCCCGCTGCCGCCAATGGCGCGCAGCTCTCGAATGGCGGCAAATAATTCATCTCGGTGAACGATAATGTGTAGGGCGAACCAGTTCGGGTCGCCGTTGCGGTGGATAATATGGCTGATGGTAGGGCCGTTCAGCCCGCTGATGGTGGTCTGTGCAAAGATCTGGGCCGCAATGGCTTTGGGGCTTTCACCGCGCATATTGGCAAAAATTGACAGGTTGTTATGCGCTCGCAGATACGCTTCGGTAAACTCCAGTAGTTGTTGCGCTATAGCCAGCGCCTGCGGGTTGCTTTTGAGCGTAGCACTGTTGGCGACAAGCACCGATTGCGATGGCTGGATCAGTCCGTCTCGTAGCGGGCGCAGACGGTTATCGCGCAGAGTTTGACCGCTGGAAACCAGGTCTGAGATCATATCGGCATAGCCAATCGCCGGGGCGATTTCAAGCGTGCCTTCAGCGCTGACGATCAAATAAGGTACTTCATGTTCAGCCAGAAAGCGCGAGGTCAGTTCAGGGAACTTGGTGGCTACTTTGATCGGGCGGCCCAGACCAGCACTCACGCCGCGCAGATCTGCCACGCTTTCCACAGAACTCCAGGCTTCGGGTACTGCAAGCGCCAGGGCGCATTTCCCATAACCGAGCGCCTCATGCAGCACCAAAATATCACCGTTCGGGCCGCGGTGTTCTTCCAGCACATCCAGGCCGGTGATGCCAAAATCAACACTGCCGTTGCGCACCGAGATAACAATATCTGTGGGCCGCTGGAAGAGCACGGTCAGTCCCGGGATGGATGGGATGCTTGCCTCATACTGGCGCGGGTTAGGTTTGTAAATATCAAACCCGCAAGCTTTCAAAAATTCAATGGTTTCTTCTGCCAGGCGTCCCTTGGACGGGATGGAAAGTCTTAAATCTGTGCGCATCGGCGCTCTCCTTATCGGTTGAATATGATTACGCTTTTTCGAAATAAAAAAGCCCCCGGTCGTCTGACCGAGGGCTTTGGGGTGGTTGCTTCGTAGCAAACGAAACTAACCTGCTCTCTGGTCAGGCAGGGGGCGCAGCAGATGATGATGGTGCATTGCGCAAGTTAGTTTCATAATGGGGCTCATTTTACCCGCCGATTGGCAATTCGTCAACCGTCTTTCTGTTGATCGATTTCGGAAAGATTGCCAGTGACAATGAAAATGGTGCGCTCGCAGATGTTGGTCACACGGTCTGCGAAGCGTTCCAGGTTGTGGGCCACCCACAGCAGCCAGTTGGCGCGCTCGATGTTTTTTGGATCAGCCATGATGTAGGTCATCAGTTCACGGTAAACCTGGTTGTAAAGTTCATCCACCCGATCATCTTCGGGTGGGATCGTCCGCGCGGTTTCAGCATCCTCGTTGACAAAGGCAGCCAACGCGCGGTGCAGCATGCTCACACCCTGTTGGGCCATCCGCGGGATATCAACCAGCGGTTTGAGCAGCGGCTGGTCACCCATGCGCACATTGATGATGCCGATGCCTTTGGCGTAATCGCCCATGCGTTCAAGTTCGCTGATGACTTCAAAGAGCGAAGCCAGTACACGCAAATCGTGTGCCATGGGTTGCTGGGTGGCTATCAGGACCATCACCTGGTTTTCGAGTGCAAAACGTTTGGCGTTGATTTGCTTATCCAGCTCAATCACCTTGTGTGAAGCCGCCGCATCTCGTTTTTTCAAGGCATCCACAGAATCCAGCAGGTTTTGTTCCACCATGCTGCCGAGCAGGATGATTTCATCTTTGACTTGCTGAATTTCGGTTTCAAATGTTTTGCGCAACATAAAAGACCTCTTTTCTAATCGTTCAATGAGAATAAATGTGTTTCCCCGGCTTACCCAAATCTACCGGTAACATAATCTTCTGTGCGTTTGTTCGTAGGCGCAGTAAAGAGTGTTTTACCTTCAGCATATTCTATCAGTTCGCCTTGCAGGAAGAAAGCGGCGAAATCTGCAGTCCGGGCTGCCTGCTGAACAGAATGAGGAACCAGGATGATTGTGAAGTTTTGCTTTAATTCTTGCAGGGATGCCTCCACTTTACCTGTTGAGATTGGGTCCAGACCGGAAGTGGGCTCATCCAGCAGAATTACATGCGGTTCCAGCGCAAGCGACCGTGCCAGGCACAAACGCTGCTGCTGCCCGCCCGAAAGTGCAATTGCAGGGTCATCCAGGCGATCCTTCACCTCTTCCCATAGAGCCGCCTGTTTAAGCGAACGCTCCACGGCTTCATCAAGTTTGGACCGGCGTTTCTCACCCATTACATCCAGGCCGTATGTTAAATTGCCGCGAACGCTGAATGGCAGTACAACCGGGCGGGCAAAGACCATGCCCACTTTGCGGCGCAGCTCGATTACATCGGTTTGGGGATCCAGGATATTTTCACCGTCCAAAAGAATGCGGCCTCGCGTGGTTTTAACCTCAGACAGGTCGTTTAACCGGTTGATGCAGCGCAGCAATGAAGATTTTCCGCCGCCAGCCGGGCCAAACAACACTGTGATCGCATGTTCACGGATGCTCATGTTCACATTGCGCAGCGATTCTGTCCCGTCAGCGTATTGCAGGGTCAAATCTTCAATAATGATTTTATCGGGCACGCTATTGTTCCCAGGGTAGCATGCGAACTACCACATACACGATACCTACGATTGCCAGCGCAATCAAGATAAAATCGATGAAATCGGGCAGTGGGCTGATACTAAAGACTGGTGCCAGCAGCCTGGAAACCCCGGCAAAAATTGATTGTAAAAAACGCACGATTGAAACTAACAATACATAAAAGCCATTTTGCATTTCATCCTCCTTGGTTGTACCGGCTTACCATTGTCTGCGCGCCCTGGCTCGTGAGCGGATGACCGTGGCAATCAAGTTCATTCCCAAAACGAAAGCGATCAACACCAGCGCTGTGCCGTATTGGATCTGGAAGGGCATCTCGGGAACTTGTGTAGATATGACAAACAGATGATAAGGCAGCGCCATCGTGGCATCAAAAACAGAACCAGGCAGACGAGGTAGGAAAAAGGCTGCGCCTGTAAATAAGATCGGGGCAGTTTCGCCTGCCGCTCGTTCCAGTCCTAGGATGATGCCAGTGATAATCCCGGGCAGGGCCTCAGGCAGCACAATCCGCCGGATAGTTTGCCAGCGGGTTGCACCCATCGAAATCGATACGGTTCGGAAGGCCTGAGGTACAGCACGCAGGGCTTCTTCGGCAGTGGAAATAATGACCGGCAGGGTCATGATCGAGAGTGTTAGCGAAGCCGATAGGATACTGGTGCCAAATTTCAAAAAGAGCACAAACAGGCCTAAACCGAATAATCCGTAAACCACGGATGGGATACCGGAAAGATTGATGATGGCAATCCGGATCGCGCGTGTCAACCAGTTATCATCTGCATATTCTGAGAGGTAAATAGCGGCTGCCACGCCCAGCGGTACCGAGAAAATGGCCGTGCCGATCGTCAGGTATAAGGTTCCCACAATGGCGGGCATGATACCACCCTGGCGCATGCCATCGTGTGGAAAGCCGCTCAGAAATACAAAGGAAATCGCGCCTCCCCCCTTAAAAATGACATAAATAACCACGCCAATAATTGGCAAAACGGTCATTGCCGCCACCAGGGTTAATAAACCAAACCCCAGGCGTTGGATCGTGTTCCGGTTCAAAGGTTTTTTCAGGCTTGGCATGTTCAAGAGAGTACCCTCTCTGCGCGTTTTTGAGAGCGGAACACAACTGCCGAAGCTGTCACGTTAACGATCAACGAGATGATGAAGAGAACCATTCCAATAAAGAAAAGCGTGTGGTAATGTACGCTCCCATTCGAGACTTCGCCCATTTCAGCGGCGATGGTGGCTGTCATCGTGCGCACCGGAGAGAACAGCGCTCCCAGCGAGGCCGCCAGCACCGGCGCGTTGCCCGTAACCATCATCACGGTCATGGTTTCGCCAATCGCGCGCCCAATCCCCAGCATGACGGCGGTCAGTACGCCTGAGCGCGCGGCGGGCAGGGTCACGCGCCAGATGGTTTGCCATTGGGTGGCGCCCAGTGCCCAGGCGCCCTCACGATAAGATCGTGGTACCGAGTCTAGCGCGTCTTCGGCTACCGAAACAACCGTTGGCAGCGCAATTGCACCCAGCAGCACCGAGCCAGTGAAGGCTGTCAAACCGGTGGGCAGATTTAGCAATACCCGCAGTTCGGGCGCAAGTACCAGAATACCCAAAAATCCCAAAACCACGGATGGCAACCCGCCCAGCAGTTCCACCAGCGGTTTTAGGATTTCACGCCCCCAACGCGGCGCAATCTCTGAGATAAAAACAGCCGTCCCGATCCCGAAGGGTACGGCGATTATTGTTGCGCCCAGGGTGACCATGATCGAACCGCTGATCAACGGCAGAATCCCAAAATACTTTTCGATTGGGTACCAGCGCAGTGAAAACAGGTCCGGCAGGCTCACCTCAGCCAGCGTGGGCAAACCTTCTTTTAAAAGAAAATAAAAGATCAGCGCCACAAACACAATGGCAGAATATCCCGCCGCGCGGATGGCACGTGTTATTGCATATTCTCGCCAGCTCAGGTTGGATTCCATCAATTCACCATTTCATCAGGATTGTAATCGGGGCCGGATTTATTTGAGAATGGGCACAAAACCCAGTTTGGCAACGATTTGCTGTGCCTCTTCCGCGATGATCCAATCCAGGTAATCTTTTTCTGCTCCGGTCGGGTCTCCAGCGGTGTACATGTAAAGATCACGGGCAATTGCATACGTTTTATCGTTCACCGTAGCAATGGCGGGTAGTACGTAGGCGTCATCATCATTCTTGGCGATCGCGATCATTTTCAAATCCTTGGGAACATAGCCCAGGCCGTCATAACCAATTGCGTTGGGGTTGTCACGCAGCTCATTAATGATGCCCTCTGAAGAAGGCAGCAGCAGGGTGTCCATGGAGAACAGAGTCTTGCTCTTTTTGTCTCCCAGGCGCAGCACAGTTTCCAAAAAGTAAACATGCGTACCCGAGTTTGTTTCGCGCGAAAGGCGCACGATCGGCCGGTTTTCACCCCCAATCTCTTGCCAGTTGCTGATTTTCCCGCTGTATATATCCGAGATCTGCTGCAATGTAAGTTGGTTGATCGGGTTGTTGGGGTTAACAATCACAGCGATGGCATCGCGCGCGATGACGTGCTCCACCGGTTTAATTCCTTTGGCTTCAGCTTGCTTCAACTCATCCGCGCTGATCTTGCGCGAAGCATTGGCGATACCCACGGTGCCGTTAATCAGCGCAGCAATGCCTGTGCCCGATCCGCCACCAGTAACCGAGATACGAATATCCGGGTGCAGGCTCTGGTATTGTTCTGCCCAGGCCAGCGCCAGGTTCACGATCGTATCAGAGCCTTTGTTCTCAATATAAGCGCTTGCGTCGTCGGGGGCGGATGAATCTCCTCCGCTCCGAACAGGCGCGCAGCCAGAACCAAATAACGCAAGGCAAATCAGCAGGAGCATAGAGTATTTGTTCATTGACCAAACAATTATACCCACAACAGCCACAAATTGTGCTTTTTACCTCAAAAAGGGTTCTAACTTCATACACACAGCCGCATATGCCCGGTTTTGTTCACAACCATAAAAACAAAATCGCAATATGTGGTCACTGCCGCTTTCCATAGTTAACAACCCGCTGTTAATCAGGTAAAATCGATAATATGAGCGAAACCCCCATCTTCTCCATCCGCGATCTAAATTTTTATTATGGCAAATCCCTGGCTCTTTCGGGCATCAACATGGATATCTTGCCCGGAAAAGTAACCGCCCTTATCGGCCCATCCGGCTGCGGCAAGTCCACATTTTTACGCTGCCTTAACCGCATGAACGACACAATTGCAGGTACGCGTGTCGAGGGGCGGATTATTCTAAATGGGGCCAATATTTACGCGGAAGATATGGATGTGGTTGATTTGCGCCAGCGCGTAGGCATGGTTTTTCAGAAACCCAACCCCTTCCCTCAGTCCATCTATGAGAATGTAGCTTTTGGCCCGCGGATTTTAGGCTTCAGCACAGGCAAGGCGGAGTTGGACGAAATAGTGGAAAAAAGCTTGAACGCCGCGGCCTTATGGGATGACGTAAAGGACAAGCTCAGCCAGGATGCTTTGGGGCTTGCCCTTGGCCAGCAGCAGCGCCTGTGTATTGCGCGTGTACTCGCCACCCGTCCAGACGTAATCCTGATGGATGAATCTACCTCTGCTCTTGACCCGATCGCCACACTGCGCATCGAAGACCTGATCCACGAGCTTAAGAAAACCTATACGATCGTAATCGTCACCCACAATATGCAGCAAGCAGCACGTGTTTCTGATTCCACCGGTCTGTTCTGGCTGGGCGAATTGGTCGAATTTGCGCCCACCACTGAAATTTTTACCCGACCCAGCCAGGAATTGACCGAAAGTTATATCACAGGCAAAATGGGGTAATCAGGCCTGACCACCGTTGGTTTCACGATATTCGCCTGTGACGACAAACACCGTGCGCTCGCAGATGTTGGTGACCCTGTCAGCGAAACGTTCCAGGTTATGCGCGGCCCACAGCAGCCAGTTGGCGCGCTCAATGCTGCTCGGGTCAGAAATAATATAGGTCATCAATTCACGGTAGACCTGTTCATACAAATGGTCAACTTCATCGTCTTCCAGGGGAATCAGGCGGGCTGCATCGGCATCTTCATTAACAAAAGCCGCCAGGGCGCGGTGCAGCATATCAGTGCCCTTCTGAGCCATGTACGGGATGTCCACCAACGGTTTGAGCAGCGGCTGGTCACCCATGCGCACATTGATGATCCCAATGCCCTTGGCATAGTCACCCATGCGTTCCAGTTCGCTGATCACTTCCAGGATGGAGGCGATCACGCGCAGGTCGCGCGCCATAGGCTGCTGGGTGGCGATCAAAACCATCACGCGGTTCTCAAGCGCAAAGCGCTTCTCGTTGATGCGCACATCCCCCGCAATCACTTTCTGTGACCACTCTATATCGCGCTTTTTGAGGGCTTCCACCGAATCAAGCATGGCCTGTTCAACCATACTGCCCAGGATGATGATCTCATCTTTAAGCTCCTGAATCTCCATTTCAAAGGTTCTGCGAGTGGTCATGGTTATGCTCCTAACCGAAGCGCCCGGTGACGTAGTCTTCGGTGCGCTTATCCTGGGGATTGGTGAAGATGCGCTGGGTATGGTCATACTCGATCATGCAGCCTGCGCGCTGGTCGTTAATCATCATCATGGCAGTGTAATCCGAAACACGCGCCGCCTGCTGCATGTTATGCGTGACAATGATGATCGTGTAATCCTTTTTCAGTTCCTGCATCAGCTCTTCGATTTTGAGCGTCGCGATCGGGTCCAGCGCGGAAGCCGGTTCATCCATCAGAATCACTTCTGGGCGGACGGAGATGGCGCGGGCGATGCACAGGCGCTGCTGCTGTCCGCCAGAAAGCGACAGGCCAGATTGGTGCAGTTTATCTTTGACTTCATCCCAAAGCGCGGCCTGGCGCAGCGAAAACTCAACCAACTCATCCATTTTCCCTTTATACCCGTGGATGCGCGCGCCCCAAGCGATGTTATCGTAGATGGATTTTGGGAACGGATTCGGTCTTTGAAAGACCATCCCGATCCGCTGGCGGACCTCGACCGCATCCACCTGCGGGTCGTAGAGATTCTGCCCCAGAAATTGGATTTCACCCTCGATGTGCGTGTCGGGGTAGAGTTCATTCATTCGGTTGAAGGCGCGCAGCAGGGTCGATTTGCCGCAGCCCGAGGGACCGATGATGGCGGTGATTTTATTGCGTTCGATGTTGAGATTGACATCCGAAATGGCTTTGAATTTGCCGTAATAGATGCCTAAATTTTTGGTTGTAAACACATACTTGATGTCGGTCAGTGGCGGTTGAGCCATGTTGATTTACTCCTCATTTATTTCTAGCCCTGAGTGGAGCGGTTTTTAACGTAGTCGCAGGGCGATTTACCAGGAAGAAATGCAATTTTTTCGGGCTAGTATTTCCTGCTTAATCGGTTTCTCAAAACAATCGCCACGGCGTTCAGGCTGAGCAGCAGCATCAGCAGAACGAGGATCGCCGCCGCGGCCAGGTTGCGGAACTCAGCCTGGGGGCGCGAAGTCCACTGGTAGATCTGGATCGGGAGGGTGGTGAATTTCGAGAATGGTGAGCTGGGGTCGAAGGTGATAAAAGTTGAAGCGCCGATCACCACCAGCGGGGCGGTCTCACCGATCGCGCGCGAAATCGCCAGGATCGTCCCGGTCAAAATTCCAGGCATGGCGTTCGGCAGGACGTGGCTCCAAACCGTCTGCCACTTGGTTGCGCCGATGCCATAGCTGGCTTTGCGGAGCGACTGCGGCACGGCGCGGATGGCTTCCTGGGCGTTGATGATGATGATCGGCAGAACGAGCAAAGCCAGGGTAAACCCGGCGGATAGAACGGTGCGGCCGTTGGCGGTAGTCGGGTCCACCGTCCCAAAGATGGCGCCGCTGGTCAGCGGTTCCAATCCGCGCACAAAGATCGCCAGCCCCAGGATGCCGTAAACGATCGATGGGACGCCCGCCAGGTTGTTGATATTGGTCTGAATCAGGCGGTTGAGCCAGTTATCGAGTGCGTATTCTTCAAGGTAGATGGCCGCACCAACTCCGAGCGGGAAAGCGACCATGATTGTGAACAAAATCGTCCAGAGTGAGCCGAGCAGGGCAGTGCGGATGCCGGCGATGACCGGGTTGGAAGATTGCGGCCGGGTGATGAACCCGGGATTAATCCACGATTCAAAGGTCAGCTTGGCTTTTGGAAACTCTTTTTTTACCTGGGCTTCGATCCCGGCTTTGTTGGTTAGTGAATCCCAGAAGAGCCAGGTCTCCTGGACTTCAAACTCAACCACGCGTTCGTAAACCAACCCCAGTACCTCGTCACTGCTCCGCTTGGCAAACGGGCCGTCTTTGTCAAGTTTGGTGAAGGAGGCCTTCGAGATTTTTGATTGCAGGACTTTGATTAACTCTTCTTTCGGCAGATCCGCAAGTGCCACACCGTTGACCGCCAGGCTGGCGGGGTCAACATTGGCTTCGTAGGCCACGTAGCCGAAAGATTGGTTAACGATATTAAGCAGGAGCAGTACCAGGGCCAGGATGCCCACAACGGTCGAGGCCCGGAAAACAACCTGCCAGAGGCCGCCCACCCGGTTGCGCGCGGCGGTATTATCGGTAAAGCTAAATTGGGGGTTGAGCGGTTGTTCGGTCATTCGTAGACCTCGCGAAAGCGGCGCACAATCTGCTGGCTGATGATATTCAGCGTCAGGGTGATGAGGAACAACATCAGACCGATGGCGAAAATGCTGTTGTAATCGATCGAGTCGTAGCTCAAGTCACCGCCCGAAATGCGGACAATGTGCCCTGTCATCGTTTCTGCGGCTTGGAAAGGGTTCAGCGTGAAATTGGGACCGGCCCCGGCGGCCACAGCCACGATCATCGTTTCTCCGATGGCGCGAGAAATGCCGACGATCACAGCGGCCGCAATCCCTGAGAGCGCGGCGGGGAGCACAACCTGGATGGCGGTCTCCAGCTTGGTGGCGCCCATCCCGTAGGCGGCTTCACGCAGGGAGCGCGGGACGGCGCTCAGGGCGTCTTCGGTCATCGAGCTGATCAGAGGCAGGATCAGGATGCCCATCACCAGCCCGGCCGAAGCCGTGTTGTAGATTTCAACCACTCCGCTGCCAAAAATGCTGCGCAGCAGCGGGGTCATAAAGGTCAGCGCAAAATAGCCGTAGACGATGGTTGGGATGCCCGCCAGAACTTCGAGGACCGGCTTGAGGGTGTTCCGCATTTTGGGAGTGGCGTATTCGCTCAGGTAAATTGCCACTGCCAGCCCGAACGGGATGGCAATCAGCATAGCAATCAGCGTAGTCATCAAAGTGGCCGTGACCAGCGGCCATACGCCGAATTCATTGGCGTGCGGCGCCCATTTCGTTCCTGAAATGAAGGCCCACAAGGTGACTTCGGGCATTTGGAAGAAGAGCAGGGCTTCCTTGCCCAATTCGTAGACAATTCCAATGGTGGTGAAAATCGAGAAAAAGCCTGCGAAAAAGAGCAGACCTTGAATGATGGCTTCGCCAGGCCGCAGGCGTTTGTGCAATCCGCTGCGAGAGGCAGGGTATCCGTTTTCGAGTTGTTTCAGAGACTCGGTCATGATCAGAACCTTTTTAGAGACAGTCGGCCCTGCCCCCCGGAACGTACCAGGGGGCAGGGGTTTGTTGTCTGCGGAGAGTGTCATCTCCAGATACGGGCTTTATTTGAGAGCGGTTCCCCAGGTGGCCAAAGCTTCGTCGAGCAGGGCCTGGCTGGCGGGGAAGTAACCCACGTTCAGAATTTCATTGTTGACTTCGGTCAGGTAGAAGTGGATGAAAGCGGCAACTTGCGGCTTGTCTTTCATGATTTTGGCATCAGAATAGATAAAGAGCGGGCGGGAGAGCTTGTAGCTGCCATCTTCAGCAGACTTTTCATCGGGGGCGATCCCACCAACGGTCAGAGCCTGGAGCTTGCCCTTGTTTTCGTTGAAATAAGCGAAGCCGAAGTAACCGATGGCGTAGGGGCTGCCTTCGACGCCCTGCACGAGCACGTTGTCATCTTCAGAGAACTGGATGTTAGCGGCCTTCAGAATGGCTTCTTCGCCAGCCGGAATGTTCGCCTTGTCATCGACCTTGTTGGCGGGGGCCATGACCGCTTCAACAAAGTAGTCAAAGGTGCCAGAGTCGGTGCCGGGGCTAAAACGCTGGATCGGTTCGGCGGGCCACTCGGGGCGCACATCCGACCACTTCGCGGCGGTCGAGTAGATCGCAGCCAGTTCTTCGAGAGTCACATCTTTGACAAAGTCATTTTCGCTGCTGACGACAATCGCCAGGGCATCCGTGCCAACACGGAATTGGAGCGGGGTGCGGGGGGTAGCCAGCTTCGTGCAGCTTTCAACTTCGGTATCTTTGATCTTGCGCGAAGCATTGGCGATATCGGTTTCGCCAGTCTTGCAGAAGCGCTCAAACCCCGCGCCCGAGCCAATGCTGTCGATGGTGATGTTGCCGGCATAGCCTTCTTCCTTGAAGCGTTCGGCCATCCGTTCGGAAAGCGGGAAGACGGTCGATGAACCGGCGCTAATAATGTCGCCAGTCACGGCGGCGGGCATATACATGGCCATCGGGTCGGCGGTGGGTTCCACGGTAGGAACTTCAGTGGCGGGGACGGCAGTTGCCGCGGGGGCAACAGTCGCAACTGGAGCCTGAGTAGGGGCCTCGGTGGCCGGGGCGCCGCACGCGCTCAGCACCAGGCTGGCGACGACGAGCAGGGCAAATACAACAAACAGGTTCTTACGCATTTCTTTTCTCTCCTTGAGAATTT
>JBBRWF010000033.1:0-16129 GCA_038249405.1 Anaerolineales bacterium | reverse complement strand
GCACCGCCTTCAGCCGCGCGGATAACATGGCTCCCTGTAATATTGGCGCAGCCGGTATGTGCTGCAAACAATGCGGTATGGGACCATGCCGCCTCACGAAAAATGGCGATGTAGGTATCTGCGGTGCAACACTGGAAACCGTCCAGGCCCGCAACCTGACCCGCGCGATTGCCGCTGGTTCAGCTGCACACTCTGATCACGGGCGCGACATGGCTTTTACGCTCAAAGCCGTTGCCAACGATCAAACCGATGGTTACCGCATCAAGGATGTCGCCAAACTGCGCCAGGTGGCAGGCTACTATGACATCAAAGTAGAAGGACGCTCTCCTAAAGAAATTGCCAATGAACTTGCTGACCTGTACATTGCACAATTTGGTCAACAACGTGGGGAAGTGGTACCTATCCGCCGCGCAACAAAAAAGCGTCAGGAACTTTGGCGCAAACTGGGCGTGATTCCGCGTGGAGTTGACCGTGAAGTGGTGGAAGCCTTGCACCGCACCCACATCGGCGACGATCAGGATTACGAGCACATCCTTATGCACGCCATTAGAACCGGTATGTCTGACGGCTGGGGCGGATCGATGATCGCCACTGATGTTTCGGATATTCTTTTTGGAACCCCGGCTCCGGTGCTCGGACAGGCAAACCTGGGTGTGCTCAAAAAAGATATGGTCAATGTGGTTGTGCACGGCCATGAACCCACCCTGAGCGAAATGATTGTAGCAGCTTCACAGGATCCAGAAATCATCGCTTATGCGCGCGCTGCTGGCGCCCAGGGCATTCAGCTCTCTGGCATTTGCTGCACTGCCAATGAAATCCTGATGCGCCAGGGCATCCCGGCTGCGGGGAATTTCCTGCACCAGGAACTCTCGATCATGACTGGATCTGTTGAAGCAATGGTTGTGGACGTGCAATGCATCATGCAGGCGCTGGTTGATCTGGCCAGCCACTTCCATACCAAGATCATAACCACCTCTCCAAAGGTGATGATCAAAGGCGCCACCCACATGGAGTTCGACGAACACCATGCACTGGAAATTGCCCGCAATATTCTGCGCACAGCTATTGACAACTATAAGAACCGCGGCGAAGTACATATTCCGGATGAAAAAGAAGATCTCATCCCCGGTTTCTCACACGAATATATTAACTACATGCTCGGAGGCTCTTACCGCGCATCATTCCGCCCGTTGAACGACGCCATTATGAGCGGGCGCATCCGCGGCGTTGCAGCCATCGTTGGTTGCAATAATCCACGCTCCAAGCAAGATTACTTGCATGTAAAAGTGGTACGCGAACTGCTCAAGCAAGACGTGCTGGTTGTGCAAACTGGCTGCGGCGCGATTGCATCAGCCAAGCTCGGTTTGCTGCTCGGCGAAGCAGGTCTTGACCAGGTTGGCGCAGGGCTGCGCGAAGTCTGCGAGACTGTAGGCATTCCACCCGTTCTGCACATGGGTTCATGCGTGGACAATACACGCATCTTGACCGTTCTGACCCAGATGGCTGAAGAAGGCGGGCTGGGGGATGATATCGACCAGATCCCGGCGGTTGGCCTTGCTCCTGAGTGGATGTCTGAGAAGGCGCTGGCAATCGCGGCATATTGTGTTGCTTCTGGTGCTTATATTATCTTCGGTGGTCAATCTCCCATTAGCGGAATGCCCGATCGGGTGGATGATAGCGACCACGTTTTGAAATTTATCTCAGAAGGCTGGGAGAAACTTTACGGCGGCAAGCTGGAATTTATCCCCGATCCGGATGAAATGATCCGGTCCACGCTGGCCCACATCGATAAGAAACGCGCAGCGCTTGGATTGCCCGCCTGGGACCCGAACAAATTCGGCAAATCCGGCGACAGCCGTATGAATGAACTTGAAGCCCTGCCGCTCGAAGCACGGCGTGAAGCAATCTATGGATAGTCATTTGCTTTTCGGGCGGCTCATGGGCTGGCCTGAAGCGCAATAGACTTACAGGAGATCAATATGTCAAGATATATCGCTACCCGTGCCATCCGTGGCGCAAATGCCCTGGTAACCGAAGCCGAGTACATGCTCAACCGGGCCATCGAAGAAAAAGGCGCTGATGCGCCCATTTCCTTCCCGAATACTGCCTACTACCTGCCCACCATTTATGCTCTCACGGGCATCGCAGTCGAAACCCTGGGGCAGCTCAAAGATGTTGTCAAACATGCAAGAGAACTTTTGCACCCATCTCCCGCCACCCGCCATTGGACACCCTACCTGGGCGAGACACTGGACAGCGGCATGGCGACCCTGTTTGCAGCCGAAACAATCGAGGCTGTGCGCTTCATCTACGATTTACAACCAGAACGCAAACCCGGCTTTAGCCTGGCGGGCGGAACAGCTTACCCTGCGCTTGGCGATCAGGGCGGCTACTTGAACGGTCCAATCGATGACATTCGATTGCGTTCCTGGGGTATTTCGCTGGTAGACGGACGTATGCCTGGTTTTGCCGCCATTGTCGGCTGCGCAAAATCCAACGCTGTGGCCGTCAAAATTGTGCGAGAATTACAGAAACGCAATATTCTCACCTTTCTGTGCGGCAATGTCAACGGCCGCTCGATCATTGACCAGCTCAATGAAGAAGGTGTGGAACTTGGTTATGATACTTACACCGTGCCCTTTGGCACCGATACCATCTCAGCCATTTACCCGCTCGGTTTTGCGGCGCGCTCTGCGCTGACCTTCGGCGGTATGAAAGCCGGCATGGCGCAGGATATCCTGCTCTACAACAAAGAGCGCGTTTTTGCCTTTGTACTGGCGCTCGGCGAAGTGGATGACCTTAAATATGCCACAGCAGCTGGCGCCATTAACTTTGGCTTCCCGGTCATTGCGGACACCGTCATCCCCGAAATCCTGCCAACAGGCGTAACCACTTACGAGCACGTCGTCTCTATGCCTTTCGACAAAATCGACGGCGCTGATGACCTGGAACGCGCCGAACGGCTGATCCAGAAGTGTATTGAAGTGCGCGGCGTCAAGATCAAGATGACCGAAGTACCCATTCCGGTGCCCTACGGCTCAGCTTTTGAAGGCGAAGTCGTCCGCAAGGCCGATCTGCGCGTAGAATTTGGCGGCAAGCACAGCCGCTGCTTTGAATACCTTTATACAGCTCCGCTCGAAGAAGTAGTGGACGGCAAGGTGGATGTGGTCGGACCGGATTTCAGCAATATTCCGGCTCAGGGTAACATGAGCGTGGGCGTGGTGATCAAAGTCGCCGGACGTTCCATGCAAGCTGACTTTGAACCTGTGCTCGAACGCCAGATCCACTATTTCGTCAATGGCGCTTCCGGTATTCAACACGTTGGACAGCGTGATATCGCCTGGGTGCGCATCTCGAACTCCGCCGCAGACAAGAGCTTCAGCCTTTCAGACATCGGCAAAATTCTGCACGCGCGCATGCATGCCGATTTCGGTGCAATCGTGGATAAGGTACAGGTTACCATCTACACTGACCCGGCCGAGTTCGATAAGTGGCTGGATGCTGCCCGCGGGACATACGATTTCCGAAACAAACGTCTGGCAGACCTGACCGACGACAAAGTGGAAGAATTCTATTCCTGCACTCTTTGCCAAAGCTTCGCTCCCAATCATGTCTGCGTGGTCAGCCCGCAGCGCCTGGGTCTGTGCGGTGCGTACAACTGGTTGGATTGCAAGGCTTCATTCAACATCAACCCCACCGGTCCCAACCAACCTATTAAACTGGGTAAGTCGATAGATTTCAAAAAAGGCTATTGGTCTGGCACCAACGAGTATGCTTCGATAGGCTCGCACGGCGTGGTCAACGAAGTTTCGATGTACTCGATCATGGAAAACCCAATGACAGCTTGCGGCTGCTTCGAGTGCATTGTCATGCTTATCCCGGAAGCAAACGGTGTGATGATCGTAAGCCGCGAAGACACCAGCATGACCCCGGCCGGCATGACCTTCAGTACTCTGGCGGGTATCGCCGGTGGCGGTTTGCAAACGCCAGGCGTGATGGGCGTTGGAAAATTCTACCTGATAAGCCCCAAGTTCATCTCATCCGATGGCGGCTTCAAGCGTGTGGTCTGGATGAGCTCCGTTCTGAAAGAAACCATGGCCGATGAGTTCCGCGCTGTGGCAGAACGCGAAGGCGACCCGGATCTTTTGGAGCGTATCGCGGATGAGCGCAGCGCCGGTACTGTTGACGAGCTGCTTGCCTGGCTCGAAGCGCACCAGCACCCGGCCATGATCATGGAGCCGATGTTCTAGTCGTTATTTATGTTATTTTCAAATGGGGATTGGGTTGGGAACAACCCAATCCTCGTTTGATGGAAAATATCTTGTCCGAAAGTTAGTTCTTTTGACAAGGAAACCGAATACGGAACCCGAAACACTCATGCCTGCCACCCTAGTCCGTGATTTAATGTCCGTCGGCGTGCCAACCTGCAAACTAACCACACCCATCGTTGAGATTGCACGCTTTATACTTGAACAGAACGTGGAAGAAATGGTTGTTCTTGGCACTGAAAACGAGGGCGTTGGAGTTGTAGGATACGAAGAACTTGTCAGCGCATACGGACGGGAAGAAGCCAGGAAGCTGACTGCTGAGGATGTTATGCGCGAGGGGGTTCCGGAGTTACCGGCTGATATCCTGTTGAGCCTGGCAGCGCAATTAATGAAAGACAAAGGCATCCGGGTAGCGTATATGACACACAATTCCGCAGGGATTGTTTACCCGGCTGCACTGATATCTTACCGGCACATCCTGCGTCATCTGGCAGCAAAAGACGAAACCGAATTAAAAGATCTGGGTCTGGCTGCCGAACGCAAATCACCAATCGAAACCTTTATGGAAAGACGCGATGAAGCCCGGCGTAAAGCTGGTTTAAAGTAACTACTTCAATCATTTGTGAAATCTTACGCAGACACTATAAGGAGCACACCATGCCAGTAGAAATCCCAAAAGATAAATGGACAGGTAAAGTCCGCTCGGTGACGCTGGGCGCAACTGCCGCGGAGGGCGGCACGCGTGCACACAGTATCACAATTGGCGGCGATACGAGCATGCCGTTCATGCACTTTGAGACCCGCACACCCAATACACCGGTCATTGCACTTGAGATTAGATCACGCAAGCCGGAAGACTGGTCAACAATCTTGAATGAAACCTGGGGCGAAGCGATGCAAAACCCAGCAGCCTGGGCAAAAGCCGCGGAGGCCGCAGGCGCAGATCTGATCGTGCTGTGGCTTTCGCTGGAAGACAGCGCTGACGATGCGGTGAAAGCTGTCAAGGCGACCCTGGCTGCCACTGGTCTGCCTCTGGTGGTCTTTGGACCTGGACAGGTGGACAAGGATAATGAGCTGCTGGTAGCGGTATCTGAAGCTGGCAAGGGTGAAAAGCTCGTGCTGGGCATTTGCGAAGATAAAAATTACCGAACAATTGCGGCTACATCCATGGCCAACGGACATTTGATCGTGGCACGCACCGCGATGGATGTCAACCTAGCCAAGCAGTTGAATATTTTGATTAGTGATATGGGTCTGCCGCTCGACCGGGTCATCATGGATCCAACCACCGGCGCACTCGGTTACGGTATGGAATACGGCTATTCAGTAATGGAGCGCCTGCGCCTGGCAGCCCTGCAGGGCGATGCAATGACCCAGCTGCCGATGATGGTTACTCCAGGGTTTGAAACCTGGAAGACAAAGGAATCAAAGGTGGGTTCAGGTGTTCCTGAAGCTTGGGGCGATTGGAAAGAACGCGCCATTCTCTGGGAAACAATGACCGCCACAGCCCTGCTTGAATCGGGCGCGTCAATTGTCGTGCTGCGCCACCCCGAATCGCTGAAACGGGTTCGCACCGCCATCAACGAACTCATGACCGCATAGGAGAACGACATGGCACTCTCTGGTATTCAAATTTACAAAATGCTTCCGCAAACCAACTGCAAAGAATGCGGTTTTCCCACCTGCCTGGCTTTTGCCATGAAATTGGCTGCCAAACAGGTTGAGCTTGCAGGCTGCCCGTATGTCAGCGATGCATCAAAAACGCAGTTGGCTGAATCCTCCGCCCCACCCATTCGGCTGGTTACATTGAAGGGTGTTGGAACTGAAGTCAAGGCTGGTAACGAAGTTTGCCTTTATCGTCACGAAAAGACCTTCTACAACAAAAGCGGTCTATTTGTGCGCGTCAAATCCTCACAGGCTAATATTGCCGCCGAGGTTGCCAAAGCGGATGCCTATAAAGTAACTTATGTGGGGTTGGATTTTGTCGTGGACGGCTTTGCAGTTGAAGCCGATGACCCGGCTAAATTCGCCGAAGCTGTTAAGAGCGTGCGATCCGCCACCAAACGGCCATTAATCCTGATTTCAAAAGACCCTGCTGTACTCTCCGCCGGGTTGGCTGCCCTGCCCGGTGAAACACCGCTGCTGTGCGGTGCTGATGGCGGGAACTGGGAAGCCATGGCTGGTGTGGCCAGCGGTGCCAAAGCTCCGCTGACCGTCCAGGCAGATACACTGGATGAACTGGCCGACCTGACAGAGAAGATCAAGGCTAAAGGTGTTGAAGACTTGGTTTTGATTCCGGGCGGGAAAAACCTGGGCGAAGCTTTGATGAAGGCCACCCAGATCCGCAGATTGGCGCTTAAGAACTTCCGCGCACTCGGTTTCCCAATGCTAACCTTCCCCTGTAACGCAGGCTCACCTGAAAGCGAAGCACTTCTGGCTGCCCAATCCATTGCCAAATACGCAGGGTTCGTGGTGCTCGACAAATTCATCCCTGAGTTAATGTATTCCCTGCTGGTGCTGCGTGAAAACATCTACACCGATCCGCAGAAACCGATCCAGGTCACGCCCGGGCTGTATGACATCAATAATCCCAAGCCAGAGTCCCCGGTACTGGTCACCACCAATTTCAGCATCACGTACTTTTCAGTTGCCAATGAAGTGGAAGGGTCCGGTCTTCCCGCCCGCCTGCTGGTAGTGGACGCGGACGGCATGTCCGTTTTGACCGCATGGGCTGCTGGAAAGTTTGACGCCGAGCGCATCGCCAAGGCTGTCAAAAGCTTTGGAGTGGAAGAAAAGATCAGCAAGAAGCGCATCGTCATCCCCGGGCATGTGGCTGTACTTTCGGGAGAGTTGGAAGAAGAACTCCCCGGCTGGGAAATTCGGGTTGGCCCGCGCGAAGCGGTGGATTTGCCTGGCTTTATGAAACAGGCACTCAACTAAATCAGATTCATTTATGTGCAAGTCAAAGGTCACCCTGGTGGCCTTTGACTTGCGATCGTAACGTATAACTTTATGAATTTCACTGTTGCCTTTACCACTTTCGAAAACAAGCAAGCATCCGTCAGCGTACCGACGGGCACTTTGCTATCTGATGCCGCAGGCCTGGCCGGGATAGAGATATCCCAACCGTGCGGCGGGCAGGGACGCTGCGGCCGCTGTGCTGTACAGGTCACATCTGGTGATGTACGCCAACGCTCCACACTGCGCCTATCGGATGAGGCACTATCGCAGGGATTTACACTTGCCTGCCAGTCAGTCATCGAAGCGGACGTATCGGTTTTCATCCCCGAACAAGAAAAAATCGAACGCAAACTGACCAGCGACCGGGTGGCCGCAGAAGTAAGCGTACCAACCAGCTATGAGTTCAATTATTCCCAGACCATCAGACGTTACAACGTGCGGCTAAATGAGCCGTCGATGGATGATCAAACGGATGATTGGAGCCGCCTGCAAACTGCACTGCGCCAACAACACAAATTGGAGCAGGTCACTTGTTCGTTAGGTCTGCTGCGCAGACTGGGCGAAGCGCTGCGCAAGGGTGACTGGCAAGTTAATGTTATTGCCAATAAAGACGAACAGAGCACAGAAATCATTGACGTACGGCCATCCATTTGTGATGATGATGATCCAATCTACGCGGCTGCAATTGATATTGGGACCACCACTGTCAGCCTGTGGCTGGTGGATTTGACCACCGGAAAAGTAAAAGCGCAGGTGGCCGAATACAACGGGCAAATAGCGCGCGGTGAGGATGTCATTTCCCGCATCATCTATTCCGGCAAGGGCAACGGCAGCCAGGAATTGCAATCGAAGGTTATCACTACTATTAACTCGTTA
Source organism: Anaerolineales bacterium (assembly GCA_038249405.1). Lineage (GTDB taxonomy): Bacteria > Chloroflexota > Anaerolineae > Anaerolineales > Villigracilaceae > UBA5195. Next base: position 8,024 of record JBBRWF010000033.1, on the reverse strand, counting down.
TGCGAGACCGCCTGCAAGCGTGTAAAAGCACAGCCTGCGGACGTAATCAAGGCCACCATCGCGGGAAACAGCACGATGATCCACCTCCTGCTGGGGATTCCAGCTGCCTCCATCCGATTGTCACCATTTATCACGGCAGTCAACCATCTGCCAATGACCAACGCCCGCGACCTGGGTTTGAATTTTTGTGCAGATGCGCTGGTGGACTGCCTGCCAGGAGTGGCTAGTTATGTTGGAGCCGACATAACCGCCGGGGTGCTTTCCAGTGGCGTGGACACTGCGGATGAAGTGACCCTGTTTATCGATGTTGGCACCAACGGCGAGATCGTGTTGGGCAACCAGGACTGGCTGGTTACCTGCGCCTGTTCAGCAGGGCCTGCGTTTGAAGGCGCCGGAGTTTTGCACGGGATGCGCGCCACAAACGGAGCCATTGAAGAAGTCTGGATCAATGGACAGAATTACGAGCCGAATGTGCGCATCATTGGCAACAGCAAGGCGCGTGGAATTTGTGGTTCCGGATTGATTTCGCTGATCGCTGAAATGCTGCTGACCGGTTTGCTGGATAAAGCCGGAAACGTCAACACGAACCTGCCAACCCCCAGGGTGCGCCAGGGCGAACACGGCGGCGAGTATGTAATCACCTGGGCCGCAGACAGCGAAAGTGGGCAGGATATCGTCATCACCCGTGTGGATGTGGACAACCTGCTGCGTGCAAAAGCCGCTATTTACGCCGGTTTCAACGTGCTGGCCGAGCAAGTTGGCATGACCATGGGTGACATACAACAAATGTTCATCGGCGGCTCCTTTGGTAAATATATCAATGTGGAAAAGGCAGTTCAAATTGGCCTGCTGCCCGACATGCCCTGGGAAAAATTCAGCTTTCTGGGCAATACATCCATAAAAGGTGCTTATTACACCCTGTTGGAATATTCGGAACGAGAGCGTATCGAGGAAATTGCCAGCCGCATGACCTATATCGAACTTTCAGCGGATAACAGTTTCTATGATGCCTTTACTTCGGCTTTGTTTTTACCTCATACCGATGCGGAAAAATTCCCATCTGTGATGGAGGCGATCATCAGCAAACAACCCGCTCATTAATCTGATCTTCCTGTTCCATTTTTTGGAAATCAAAAACTTTTGGAAATCAAATCAAACACGAGGAGTAACCAATGTACATCATCGGCGAAAATATTCACATCATTTCAGAAAAAGTAAAAGAAGCCCTGACAAATCGTGACCGCGAATTCTTTATGGACCTTGCGGTCCGGCAAGTGGAAGCGGGCGCCAGCGCTGTCGACATCAATCTTGGGCCGCGCAAAAAAGATTGGGCCGAAGTTTTCCCCTGGATCGTGGAAGCCGTTGAAACAGTTGTAGACGTGCCTCTCTCGATTGATACCACCAATATCGACGGCATGGAAGCGGCTCTCAAAACAATTAAGAAGGCCCAGCCTATCCTCAATTCGACCTCCGCCGAGCCGGACCGTCTTGAAAAAATTCCGCTGTTAGCCAAGAAATATGGTGCAAAAGTGATCGCCCTGACGATGGCGGCTGAAGGCATCCCTGTTTCGGCCGATGACCGCGTAAATATCGCTGTCGAAAAACTGATCCCGCGCATGATGGAAATCGACTTCCCTATGCAAGATCTGATCATCGACCCGCTGGTGCTGACCACCTCGGGCTGCCAGCAATATTGCCCGCACCTGATTGAAACTGTGCGCACCCTGCAGTATGCCTGGGACCCGGCGCCGATCATTTCGGTAGGACTTTCAAATGTTTCGAATGCGGTGCCCAATGAAAACCGCCCGCTGATCAACCGGGTTTATCTGGCTATGCTGATGGGCGTCGGCTTGCAGATGATGATTGCCAATCCGTTTGATACTGATCAAAATGACGTGATTCGCTGGATCGAAACCAAAGATACTTCCAGCGCACTGGCGCGCGTCTACAACAAGATTGCTGAACGCACCACCGAAGCGGAAGAACCACAGGCAGAAGACTTTGACATGTCTGATCCACAGCAAGCCGCCATTTGGAAGACCACACAGATCCTGCTCAATAAAGTAATCTATGCTGATGGATATTTGAATCAGTAATTTGATCCGACAATTCATGCGGAGAGCAATTAGCGACAAAGCCATCTTCTTTTCATAAAAGGAAATGACTCCCCACTCAATTAACCGGGGCAAATGTTAGCAAAGACCGCACAGCCGCATGAAAAGTTCTTTTGAAATCTGGAGGTCGTTATGCCCATTTTTACTCCTGGACGACGCTGGCAGCCCGCATATTCACCATTCAAACAAGAGTCATTCGGCAACCAGGTTCTAGAGATTGTCGAATATTCAATCAAAGGCCCGCTATTTGGCTGCCGAATGTGCGGCAACTGTTTGCTGCAGGAAACAGCATTCATTTGCCCGATGGAATGTCCAAAAGGTTTACGCAACGGACCTTGCGGCGGATCCACGCCGGAACATTGTTACGTAGACAAGACCCGCCCCTGCATCTGGTACAAAATCTTTGAGCGCTCCTTTCAACTGGGCCGCGAAGAAAAATTACTTGAGGTTTTGCCGCCCCTGGATTGGGAAAAAGTGGGCACGGAGACCTGGAAAGATGTACTCAGCACCATCAAACAAAACGGCACAGGCAAGGTCTTTAAAAGCATTGTTCTCAATCAGGGCAAATCGCGCTGGAAGACCTGGGAACTCGTATTCAAATCCGTGCGCCAGCCAGAGTGGTGGCAGGGCGACAGCGAATTTCACGCCGCCGGCTACACCGAACCTGTCTCCAATTTAGAGAAAGCCTTCAAATCTGGTGAATTTGTGGTGGCCTGTGAAATCGCCCCGCCGCTCAGCACTTCCACAAAAAAGCTGGTGGAAAATATCAAACTGGTCAAGCCTTACGTTACAGCCATCAATTTCACAGACAATGCCTCTGCCACCCCGCGCATGACCTCCTGGGCGTGCAGCAAGTTCGCAATCGATGTTGGCGCTGAACCAGTGATGCAGATTGCCGCCCGCGACCGCACACGCGCCAGCCTGCAAGGTGAAATCCTGGGCGCTTCGGCACTGGGTGTGCGCAATATGCTGTGTATCACGGGCGACAGCCCGGTTCTGGCACCGCAACCGCGCGGACGCATGGATATCAATGACATGGATGCGGTTCAGATGATCTGGATTTTGCGCCGTATGCGTGATGAAGGTCACTACCTGGATGGGCGCGAAATCAAATTTCCACCCAAGTTTTTCATCGGCGCCGCCGCTGCTCCATTCGCTTCCGATCCAAAATTCCAGGCCATCCGCGAGCACAAAAAGTTCAATGCCGGGGCACAATTCTTCCAAACCAACCTGGTGTATGACCCGGAACGCATGGAAATCTGGCTCAACGAGCTTGGCAAACGCAACATCCTGGGAAAAGTGTACATCATGATCGGCATCACCCCGCTTAAGAGCGCCAAGATGGCGCATTTTATGACCCAGGTGCCTGGCGTGTTTGTACCCAAACCGATTCTCGACCGTATGGATCAGGCCGCTGAAAAAGGCGGACCTGTCGGCGCCCAGGAAGAAGGCGTGAAGATTGCGCTTGAGATAATTGAAAAAATCCGCGGCAAACAGGGCATTCAAGGCTTACATATCATGCCAGTCGGCTGGGAAGAAATAGTTCCACGTATCGTGACTGAAGCTGGATTGCTGCCAAAAGACTTCGTAAAACCCGAAGCACCGGTGAAGGCACCAGCCGGAGCCTAACCCGGTAACAAGCCACCAATCGAAGGAGGCCCAATGCTTGCAAAAGAAATTGAAACACACAGAGATGTTGTCACCCTGAAAGACGGCGTGCGTGTTCTATTACGCCCCATGGTGCGAGAAGACAAGCAGCACCTGATTGAATTTTTCAGCGCAGTTGGTGACGATGATTTGCGTTTTATGCGTCATAACGTGCGAGACCAGGCTCTGGTGAGTTCGTGGTGTGACAACCTGAATTACGACAAGGTATTGCCCTTACTGGCAGTCGTCAAAGACCGCATCGTTGGGAGTGCTTCGCTGTATTTTTCAGAAGGCCCCAAACGCCATATCGCTGAATACCGCCTATTCTTAAGCAAGGATTTCCGCAAACGCGGCCTGGGCATGAAAATGACCCGCGGGCTAATCGATATGGCACGCAAGCAGGATGTGCGCATCGTGATTGGTGAAGTGATTGCGGAACAGACCAAGGTGGTGCGCGCTTTTGAACAGCTCGGCTTTCAATCCAAAGCTGTGCTAGAGGATTTCTTTATGCTGCCGGATGGCGACACCTGCGATGTGGCTTACCTGGTAATTTATCTGAAACCCAAGAGCGATGAGTTTTAGTCTGCTGTAAAATGCCGCATCGTTCTTTACGTCACACCGTCAAAACGGTAACTGGCCAGGATGTGTACCACTGCCGAGAATGCCAACTCTGTGATCTGACGCCTGATGTGGACATGGATGTACCTCTGACCACCATCATCCAGATGGTGATGTTCGATGACGAGGAAGTGCTAACCTGCCGGACTGTCTGGTCTGAGCGGGTACTCACTGAAGCCGGGCGCGCCTGCAAACGAGGGTTGAACTTGCAAGCCATCCTTCTAGCTCTGCGCGAGGAGGCCCGTCAAAGGGGTCTGGAGTAACCTGCCAAAACGTCCCGAATATTTCCAGCAAACAAATTGCCAAAGCGTTCGGGACGTTTTCTTTTCAAAGCATGAACAGAAGTATAAGAAAGCAAGAATAATTTAAAAATATCAAATTATTGCTTTCCATAAAACTTGCAAGAAAACCCCCAGGTTCGGGTCGCCAGGCTCCCAACCAGATTCGATATCCTGTGCTATGATAGGTGAATTCTTACCACAGCAGGATGAAACATGCGTCTTAAAGCGGATATCACCTTATTTGTCGTTGCCATCATCTGGGGCACGGCTTTCATCACCCAGGGGGTGGCAGCAAAGTACAATGTAGCCTACTTGTTCAACGGAGTCAGTTTTATACTGGCCGCTTTGATCTTAATTCCCATTATCCCGCGCAGTCACAAAGTGAATAAAGAGCAGTTAAAATGGATGCTGATCGCCGGAATGATCCTTTTTGTGGCAACGGCTTTACAACAAGTTGGTATTTACTATACGAAAGTCGCAAATGCTGGCTTTTTAACCAGCCTGTATGCGGTGTTTACACCTTTCTTGTTATGGATAGGGTTTCGTGAACAGCCACACTGTATTGATCTGATTGCGGTGAGTTTGGCTGGCGTGGGGGCATTCCTACTCTCTACCGCAGGCACTTTTCATATACAGCCCGGGGATGGGCTGGAACTGACAGGAGCCATTTTTTGGGGGCTTCACTTCGTGGTGCTGGGCAAATTCGCATCACGGTTTGAACCGATATCTTTTGCCGCAGGGCATTTCTTTATCTGCGGACTGCTTAATTTTCTAGTGGGATTAAGAATGGAAAACCTGGGATTATTAGCCCCATTACCCTTGCTTGGAGCGATCCTATACAGAGCCACCCTTTCTATTGGCGTTGGCTACACGCTGCAAGTATGGGGTCTACGCCATACTCCCCCCACGGATGCAGCCCTGATCCTGGGATTGGAGGCTGTTTTTGCAGTCATCGCGGGCTGGATTGTATTAAACCAAACCCTGCTGCCAATCCAAATTTTGGGTTGCATCATCATATTTATTGCTGTGATGATCTCACAATTAAAAGGCTGGGGCAAGTATAGTGTTGTGCCAGAATCCGCTTGAAACAATTCAGTTACATGGCGGAATATTGTTCGGAGGTTGAATGAAAGCATCACAATTACGCGCACGGTATTGGCGCATTGTATTTTTCTTTGGCGGAGTGACCCTTGGATTCATTTTCTGGGAAATCTTTATGCCTCGCATCGGGCTGCGGGGATGGTCCAAAAGAACACGTTCGGCACGCTACCAACGCATTGCGGCTAACTTCAGAACGATGGCAATCAGCATGGGCGGGTTGATGATCAAAGTCGGACAGTTTCTTTCAGCGCGGTTGGATGTGTTACCGCCTGAGATCACCGATGAATTGGCCGGATTACAAGATGAGGTACCGGCAGAGTCCTTTGATGCCTTTCGCAAGCAGGCAGAATTAGAACTAGGCCAACCTCTATCAGAAAAATATGCTTGGATCGACGAAACCCCAATGGCCGCAGCGTCATTGGGACAGGTACACCGTGCACAACTGCGCGAAGCAGACGCAACTTCTCAAGGTTTCAAAGAGGTTGTCATCAAGGTACAGCGTCCGTTTATTGAGCAAGTAGTTGAGGTAGACCTTTCCGCACTTCGGCGCGTGGGCGGCTGGCTGCAAAAATACAAACCGATCAGCGACCGGGCGGATGTACGCGAACTGGTTGAGGAGTTTGCCAGCACCACTCGCGAGGAGATCGATTACCTGGCTGAAGGGCGTAATGCTGAAACCTTTAATACTAACTTTAAGGATAATCCGCGCGTACATGTACCCAAGATCGTTTGGAGCCTGAGCACGCGCCGGGTATTGACACTGGAAAATGTTTTTGCAATCAAACTGGGCGATTACGAGGCCATCACCGCAGCAGGTATTGACCGGGCGGATGTAGCCAAACTGTTGCTGGATACTTATATGCAGCAAATATTTGAGGATGGTTTTTTTCATGCCGATCCACACCCTGGGAACCTGTTTGTGACCCCGTTGGAAGGCAATGAAGAAAATGGAAAGCGAAATTGGAAATTAACCTTTATTGATTTTGGCATGGTCGGGCGCATGCCAGATAATTTACGGGCCGGGCTAAGAGAAGCAGTGATCGCAGTTGGAACACAGGATGCAGCACGCCTGGTTCAAGCTTATAAAACACTGGGCGTACTTCTGCCGAGCGCCGACCTTAAATTAATTGAAATGGCTGGCGCCCAGTTGTTTGACCGCTTCTGGGGTAAAAGCATGAGCGAACTGCGCCAAATTGACCATGCTGAAATGATGAAATTTGGGTTGCAATTCCGCGAGCTCATGTTCAGTATGCCTTTTCAACTACCGCAAAACTTGTTGATGCTGGGTCGAACCGTAGCGATCCTTTCCGGGATGTGTACAGGGTTGGATCCGGATTTCAACCTGTGGAACTCCATAGCGCCGTATGCCACCAAACTGGTGTCGAATGAAGCAAGTTCCAACTGGCAAACCTGGCTGGCAGAAGCCGGAAAAATCTTCCAGGTTCTCATCGGTTTGCCGGGCCGCACAGACAGGGTTTTGACCATTCTGGAACGCGGCGAATTGAATGTGCAGACACCGCATCTAAACCGCCAGGTGATGCACCTGGAACAATCAGTGAACCGGCTGGCAGGCGGGGTAGTTTTTGGAGCACTGTTGGTCAGTGGAGCCATCCTGTATCCCGCTAATGCGTTGTATGCCAGAGTCTTGTTTGGAGCCGCTGGCTTACCCCTGGTATGGATGATATTCTTCGCGCGTGGGCACCGTCCCTGGCGTTAGGGGAACTTAAATCAAATCGCCCAGCCGGGATGGCTGGGCGATTTGATTTAAGTCGAGGTTCAGGCTTTTTTCGCGTGCTCGTCTATGCGCTGAATAGCATGGTCGAGCAGACCACGAAAGGCCAGCAGCATTTCTTTGCGTGCTGCCTGGCGGTGTTCAACAAATTCGGGCGGAAGCAAACCAATAACGCTTTTACGCATTTCCTCACGAGCTGCACGCATGTGCTCACGCACATCTTCGGGAAGATGTTCTTTAAACGAAGTTCGATCTTTGGAATTATATTCACTCATAATAAGCCACTCCTTACAAGGCTAAACTTATTATAACGCGCCCCATCCGGAACCGCAACCATTACTGGGAAGATGCAGCTGAAGGGTTTCGCCTGAGAACTTCCATTTGGCGTACAAGCCGCAGAAAAAACAAGGCCGCTGCGATACGGCCAATTGCTGACACCAGGAAAATGCCAATGTAACCCCACAAATAGATAATACTACTGCCTAACGCGGCACCCCCTGCGAGCGCCAGGGTAACAACAATCTGAAATAT
>JBBRWF010000032.1:0-16132 GCA_038249405.1 Anaerolineales bacterium | reverse complement strand
GGCATGCCAGGGATGGTGATTGAAGGCTGGCTGGATGCCTATGGACTTGTGGCGCTGGCAGTAGAGTGCCTTTTTATCCTTCTGGTTTTGCTGCGCCCCTGGAGAATTGCTTCTGCTGCGCTTGGAGGTGCAACCCCCAGACCGGTCTGGCAGCTTTATATGGCACCAGTGATCGCCATCTTTTCGCTGACCTTGATCAGTTATTCAACCTATCAGTGGGATCGCAACCTGGATGGGCCACACAAGCATGTCGGCACGCTTGCCGAGGTTTGCAGCACCCCGGTGATCTCGTTGGCACAGTTGGAACAAGAATACGGGATTAAGGTGTCGCTTGTGGCCTCCACGATGATGGGCGGAATAATCGATGTGCGTTTGAAAATTGTCGATCCGGATAAAGCGCACGCGTTATTAACTAACCAGGCAGCCTTGCTCGTTAATCAACAATCTTTAGTCCTGGCTCCCCATTTGCATACCCACTATAAATTGAAACCGGGCAAACTTTTCAATATGTTTTTTTCTAGTGAGCGCAGCCTGATTCATACAGGTTCTAGTGTCGGTCTGGTGTTTGGTAGTGTGCGAATTGCTCCGGTTACGGTGCAATAGTACTGGAGAAGAGGCGATGCTGAAAAAACTTGTTTTAATATTAATGGTTGTTATTTTAGCTATTTCCTTCTGGAGACCCTACCAAACGGCGCTGGCCAATTCCGCTTCCCAACCCGGTGAAGCCCCTGTCTGGTTGCTGATAAACGCTAAACCTGCCAGGCTGGATCCCGCTCTGGAAGCGAGGGTAAAAGACCTTAAACCGGCTGAGATGATCACTGTTATTGTAATGCTGCGCGAACAGGCCGATCTTACGCGTGTCACTGGCGATGATCACGATACGCGTGAACGCGATGCTGTTCGCAGGTTAAGATCAACGGCAGATGCCACCCAAAAGCTATTGAAAAATCTTCTAAATGTGCGTCGTGGTCAGAAAAAAGTTAAGAATTTCGAATCCTTATGGGTTATCAATGGATTTTCTGTCACAGCGACCAGTCATGTGATCAACGAACTGGCCCAAAACCCGGATGTGCTGTCAATTACAACCGATGACGTCTATATTGTCCCGACTGCCCTGGGTACACCTGAAGCAAACATTACGGCAGTTGGCGCCCCGTTCCTTTGGAATATGGGGATTTATGGACAGGGGATTGTTGTCGCTAACATGGATAGCGGTGTGGATGTTTCTCATCCTGATCTTGCCTCTCGCTGGCGCGGGGGCACAAATAGCTGGTACGATCCGTATGGACAGCATCCCGTTACTCCCACAGATATGACAGGTCATGGCACATGGACGATGGGAGTCATGGTGGGGGGGGATGCAGGCGGTACCTCGATAGGGGTTGCTCCAGGTGCGCAATGGATCGCGGCTAAAATTTTCAATGACCAGGGTCAATCAACCGCGACAGCCATTCACCAGAGTTTCCAATGGCTGCTGGACCCCGATGGCGATCCCAATACGGCAGACGCCCCGCGTGTTGTCAATAACTCCTGGACCTATGGTTATCCTGGTTGCAATCTTGAATTTGAAGCCGATTTGCAATCTTTGCGCGCGGCAGGTATTCTCCCTGTTTTTGCCGCCGGGAACGGTGGGCCCTATTCTAATTCAAGTTACAGCCCGGCGAATAACCCATCTGCCCTTTCGGTGGGCGCAATTAACAATAACGGAACAATTTCTTCGATCAGCAGCCGGGGTCCCAATTCCTGTGGGGTGGCCGATCCAATTTTCCCGCAGATCGTTGCCTCGGGGGTCAATATTCGCACTTCAGACCTGTATGGAGGTTATTACACAACCACGGGAACTTCGCTCGCGGCCCCGCATGTTGCCGGAGGGCTGGCCCTGCTGCTGTCTGCTTATTCCAACCTTACCGCCTCGGACCAACAAACGGCCTTGCTGAGCTCTACGACCGATCTGGGAGTTGCTGGTCCGGATAATACGTATGGTTACGGGCGCGTCGATTTGCTTGCAGCTTATAACTGGCTGGGCACTGCCCGCCCAACCGATACGCCGGTGCCGACTGCAACACCCACGAGTGTACTACCTTTCTATACCCCCACCGATACCCCAACGCCCACAGCGACACCGACAAGTCTGGCGCCCACGGCAACTGCCACCAGTTCGCCCGTGACCCTTACTGCGACAAATACAACACTGCCTCCCACCTTTACAGCGAGCCCAACGGTGCTTCTGCCCACTGCTACTCCCACTTCTACAACGATTCCACCAACCGCGACCTATAGCCCGACTCCTACGGCAATTATGCCAACCCACACGCCGGTTCCAACTCGTACTTCGGTTCCTCCAACCGCCACGAGTAAACCAACGCTAACAGCGACAACCATATCAGGCTCCAGACAGCTGCATGTTGGTAATTTGGACCGGTCGTCGATTGCTTCTGGCAGGAATTGGAATGCTGTTGTGACCATTCTTGTCCATAATGGGCTTGAAATCCCGATTGCAAATGCGGCCGTCACAGGGAAATGGAAGAATGGATCGACTGGAACCTTTACGTGTATTACATCTTCCAATGGGCAGTGTTCGATTATCAAAACCGGGCTTGGATCATTCACTCTGGGTGTGTCTTATTCAGTAACTAAAATTACCTTGTTGTCCTTTGTCTATAACTCATCAGCAAACCATGACCCTGACGGCAATAGTAACGGCACTACAATTATTATTGTTAAACCCTGATATCTGGTAGCATCTGTGACAAATGGCCCGGGTGGGCTTATTGTTTTTACGAAAAATGGTTAACCCTTCTTCAAAAGAGTCATCAAAAGATGACTCTTTTTTTATCCCGGTTTTCTCCAACGGGTAATCGACAATTTCTCTCAGGTCGTGTACCCTTGGTTGATGAAAGTTATCAAAGAGTCGATTAAAGCGGTTGATCCTGAAACCCTTTTTAGCGTAGAAAAGACTGGTTGCTCATTTGAGTATTATGACTAAATCTCCTGAACCTACTTCAATGCCGCCCGGCGGCATTTCCAGAAGTACGATGATCTTTCTGGCGTTTTTGTTTGCGGGCGATCTTCTTTTGGCTGTCTTGATTATGGGATTTTTCCCTTTGAGCGTTGCTTCATCCCCGGCAGCTGATTCGTATTTCATGATTACCCCGACCCATTCTCAAAACCAATCTTCTCTGGAAATGTCAGCCCCGTTATCAGCTGAAATTTCAACGCCAGGTTCTTTGGGCGGTGGTAAAGTCACAACCGATCTGATCGGCGCTGATAAGAATTTGACGGCTGCCCCCTCTTCCTTGAATAGCAACAACCCAAAGAAAGAAAATACTTCTTCACCTGGCACCATCGTCGCGACCAACTCGGCGGTGGTAGCAGGTGAAACCGCATCTGTGTCCAACTCTGTAACCACATCTGTAACCCCGACCACATTCGTGTATATTGCCTTCCAATCCACCCCGGTTGTTATTATCTATCCAACCTATACGCCAATTAAACTACGGACGTCAACACCAAGGCCAGTGGTTATTCAAACAAATACACCTGTCGTAATCAGGATAAATACCCCCATCCCAACCGCTACCCGGCCCAAAAATACAGCTACAGTGACTGTGACAACCTTTCCTGCCACCCCAACCGCTACCTGGACGCTCACCCCGACATCTACCATGACCGCCTCGCTTACAGCCACACAATTATTTACGGCAACCCCCACGGCCTTGCCAACAAGCACCCCCACCTCCACGATTGCTCCTACGGAACCCCCTGTTCCTACGCTGACGATTACGCCGACGTTAACCGCCACAACCTCTTACACGCCAACCACAACAATCACGCCTATTGTTGCGTGTTCTGTGGAAACCCCGGTTGGGCTGACCCCCAGCGCTGACACGTGGATTGATTTTTCTCACCCGGCTGACCCGCACGGTAGTGATTCGGATTTGCTAATTCAAGCAGCTGCTGTTTCCATGCGTACCCTGGTTAAATTTGATACAACCGACCTTGCGGGTAAAACTGTTTCCAATGCCAGCCTTTATTTTTATATCTCCAGTGCCGACCCGGGCACAACTGTCTTTGTTCACGCTTTAGCCAAAGCTTTTGTCGAAAGCCAGGCTACCTGGCTTGAGGCCCAATCAACGCAATCATGGATAACCCCCGGTGGCGACTACACCGCAAACCCTGTGTCCAGTTTTAACGCAACTGGCGATTGCCTCGTTTCTCTGGATGTGACTGGTCTTGTGCAGGGCTGGGTTGGCGATTCTTCCAGCAACCATGGGCTAATTCTGGATGCTGTGGGGCAAGCTGGGTTTACAGTAAATATCTCATCCAAAGAAAATAGTAACGGCAGGGGACCAATGCTGGTGGTTACAACGAATCCTTAATTGTGCTTACTCATCCATGCAGGCTCTCTCCTGTTTAGAGTCTCAGTCAGTAACACCGATTACGGATAAGTCGCTTCGGCGTATTTGCAATTGAATTTAGGAACTGGCGCCAGTTCGATATAGCCATGCCGCTGACGAGAAATACTGGGGAGACCTTACAACGCAGCATCCGATGGCATACGCACAGCATAACCACTCAGCGTGAACAAAACTATCCCCGGTTCCTGCATGGGGCGATACTTCCTCACTTCCACAATACCCACATATGAATTGCAGACAATATACACCCTTAAAACGCTCAAACTTTCATTCGTCATATGACCACCGATATGACCTCTGGCACTGTGTTAAATGACCGGGTTCCTATAAGATTGGATCAAGACCAATTCGGTCAAGATATCCATCTGTTACACAATCTGGAGGTCCAAATGAAACACAGAACACGTATTTTCAGCCTGCTTACCCTTTTCGTCCTTAGCCTGTTCATCTTCGTCCCGGCAGCCTCGGCTTACGACGGACGCAGCGGCGATAGAGTTGTGATCGGCAAGGATGAAGTCATCAACGATGATTTATTCGTCGGCGCAACGGAAGTGATCGTGGATGGCACGATCAATGGAGACCTGGTCACGGGAGCCCAAATCGTAACCATCAACGGCAAGGTCACTGGTAATGTGATTGCGGCCGGTTCGAGTGTCACGGTCAATGGAGAAGTGGGTTATGACCTGGTTGCCATGGCCGCCGCGGTGACGATTGGTCCCGACGCGCGGATCAACCATAATGTTTATGCATCTGGCGCCAGCGTTGAAAGCCAGTCGGGCAGCCAGATCGGCGGCTCGCTATTCATCGGCGCTGGTCAGGGCCTTGTCTCCGGGGAGATTACCAACGATCTATTGGTGGGCGGCGGCCGTCTGCGCCTGGAAAGCACCGTGGGTCGGAATGCAAAGATCGCCGTCGACAGCTCTGACAGCAGCTATTCCCCCAGGTACAACCAGTATGGTCCGAACACTCCGCCCATGCCCTCCGTTCCAGCTGGCCTGACCTTTGGCTCAGCCGCGCACGTGGCCGGAAACTTTGAATACATCAGCAGCCAGACCGTCCCCGCTGCGAACAGCGTATCCACCAGAGTTACCCACACCCTGCCGGCCCAGGATGAACAGCTCTCCAAGGAATTGGCCCAGCGCAACAAGACTTCTACTTATTTGTTCGATGCGCTCCGCCGTATGATCTCCCTGCTGCTGGTTGGTCTGCTGATTGCCTGGCTGGCTCCGCGCTGGATCACCAGCCCGGCTGAGAAACTGCTCTCACGCCCGCTGCCCAGCCTGGGAATTGGTTTGGTCGGCCTGGTGGCTGCCCCACTGACCTGGTTTATGGCGCTCGGCGTAGTCATCCTGATCGCGGTGGTATTCGGGCTGCTGAGCCTTGGCAACCTGACGGGTCTCACCCTGCTGGCTGGTTTCCCTGCCCTGGGCCTGGTTTTCATCGCCATCCTGTTCGTCCTCACCTACCTGTGCCAGGCGATCGTCGCCTTCCTGGGTGGGCGCTGGATCCTCAGCCGCATCCGCCCCGAGTGGAACAGCAAAATCTACGCACCGCTGCTGATCGGCCTGTTCATTCTGAGTCTGCTCTTCGCCGTGCCATTCTTCGGCAGCCTGCTCGAATTCGTAATCATTCTGGTTGGCCTGGGCGCCATTGTCCTGCAGATCTTGCCGGGTCGCCCGGTGAACCAACTGCCTGCTGAAATTCCAGCGGCCGTTCAGGCTTAGTTCTTGAAAATAGCGCAACCAGGTGATGATCAAGCTGTGCACAGTCATCACCTGGTTGTGTTTTTGTGTTACAAATATCTAACAACAAGTGCGGATTTGGGATTTGTGATTTAATGGATCTATCTATGCAGCGCTTACTTCGTTTCGATCGATTGGCAATTGTCGCTTATCTCACCCTGGCCTGGGTAACTGCCGCCGGTTTGTGGGGGCTGGATCGCATCCTGTTGCGCTGGCTAGCCTTCGGTTTCCTGGCTGCCTTCGGCATTCTGCACAGCCGCCTTCCGGAGCAAAACGGCTCAGCGAAAAGCCAGCGCCTGGCAAACCTGATCATCGCCTTTCAAACCGGGCTGGTCGTCGCACTGATCGAAACTACACAGGCCGGATTTCCATTTATCCTGCTGTTTTTTATCTTGAGTGTAACGGTCATGCTCTACAACCCGCTCCGTACAGGGATATTCTGGCTGGGCGGCTTCATTCTGCTCACTGGCTGGTTTTTCTTCGAGCGAGAAGGCCTGGGCGGTGGGCTGTGGGCGATGGCTATTTATGCGGGTGGTTACCTGTTCTTCGGCATTGTCACCAATGCGCTTACCCAGGCGCGCCTCACCCAACGTCAAAACACCATCCTGCTGGGCGAATTGCGGGCCAAGAACCGCCAGCTTGAAGAATACGCTGCCCAGGCTGAAACGCTGGCAGTTGTCGAAGAGCGCAACCGCCTGGCGCGCGAGGTGCACGATACCATCGGTCACCGCCTGACAACCGCTGCCGTCCAGTTGGAAGGGGCTCAGCGCCTGATGCCCAGCGAGCCCATCCGGGCCGCCGCGATGATAGGCGCAGGCCGCCAGCAGGTGCGGGAGGCGCTGCAAGACCTGCGCCAGACCGTTGGGCGGCTGCGTGAGCCGGTTGAAATTGAGCGTTCGCTGTCCCAGGCGCTGCAGCGCCTGGCCGCCAGTTTTCAGGAAGCGATCGGGCTGCCAATCCAACTGAAACTACCCGAAAATGCCTGCGAGCTGACTTCCGCCCAGCGCCTGGCTCTTTATCGCACTGCACAGGAGGGTTTAACAAACATCCAGCGCCATGCCAGCGCCCGGCAGGCCTGGCTGTGCCTGGAATGCTCACCTGCTCAGATCACCCTGGAAGTGATCGATGATGGCTGCGGCCTGACAGCCAGTAGCCCCGGCGCCGGTTTTGGCTTGCTCGGCTTGCAGGAGCGGGCGGCCCAGTTGAACGGTGCGATCACCATTTCAGACCGGCAGGGCGGCGGTACGATCCTGGCGATCCAGCTCCCCATTCAGGAAGTGGAATAGCGATGGAACCGATTCGTATTTTGATCGTCGATGACCAGCGTCTCATGCGTGAAGGCCTGCGTACGCTGCTAGAATTGGAAGATGACCTGGTGATCGCGGCCGAGGCAGAGGATGGCCAGGCCGCCCTCGAACAGTATGAAGCCAGCCAGCCAGATGTGGTTCTGATGGACGTTCGTATGCCCCGCCTGGATGGTGTGGAGGCCACCCGCCGCCTTCGCCAGCGCTGGTCCGAGGCGCGCGTGATCATCCTGACCACCTTCGATGACGATGCGTATGTGTTCGATGGGTTGCGCGCCGGGGCGCTTGGATATTTGCTCAAAGATGTCTCGGGGCAGGAACTGGCGGATGCTGTCCGCAAAGTGGCCGCGGGCGGCGCGCTGATTGGGTCTTCGGTGGCGCGCAAAGTCCTGGCTGAGTTCTCGCGCCTGGCCGAGCCCGTTCAACCGGCCATCGAGCGGCTGCCCATACCGCTCTCTGAACGCGAACATGAGATTTTGCGCCTGCTGGCATTGGGGGCGTCCAACCGCCAGATCGCCAGCCAGCTCTTCCTGGCTGAAGGCACCGTCAAAAACTATATTTCGACCATCCTGGATAAACTTGGGGTGCAAGACCGCACCCAGGCCGCCTTGCGTGCCCGCGAGCTTGGGCTGTTGAAGCCTGGATAATTTTCGGTCCGCTGCTTCCTGTGCTGGCTATTTCGGCCGCCGCCTGGCTTTTTGGTACATGGTACCGCGCATATCCCCCCGAATCTTTTACAGAGCCTGGCAACGGTCGATGATGTGCAGGCGCAGGGCCTTATTGGATCATTCCAATACCCGCAAAGGCAGGGAGGTGCTTTGTGGGTATTCGTTAAAAATAATTAACCAGGTTGTTCCGGCTTGTAATTCGTCAGACTGGCGGGCAGGGTTACGCCCTGAGTACGGAGAATCTGCAAACGATAGAGATAGGCTGCGCCCTGCATCAGGTGTTCAGCTACTTCGGGAGCGCGGCGGTTTTCAGGGCTGGACAGGTAGGTTCCTTGGGCCCATTCATTGAAAGCACCCATCGACGGACCACACCAAATCTGGTAATCCATTTCGCGCCCGGCCTCGCCGCTGTTCGACCAGCGTGAGGAGAGCCCCAGGTACCAGCGAAAGACCAGCGCCATTTTGCGCTTCGGATTCTGGGAGGCGCGCTCCAGCTGTTCAGGGTCGCGCTCGCGGAAAAACGCTTCTGTCTCCTGCCAGACTGTTTCCAGGGGTTTCTTGAAGACTTGTTTCTCCAGCTTCTAGCGCTCGTCGCCTGGAATCGCTTCGAGCGAATCACAGGCTTTGTATAACTCGTAGAGTTTTTGGGCGCGCACTGGGAACAAGGTGCCTTTTTTTAGCACCTGGACCTTGACGCCCAGTTCAAACATATCCGCCGATGGGGCCATCATCACGTCGGCCTGTCCGGCCTGGGCCAGAATCTTTTTGGTGTGCACGCTGGCGCCAGATTCCACGCAGGCCTGATTGACAGAACCTGACACGATGTAATCCGCACCGAGCATAAACGCAGCCAGAGCCGCAGCGGGCGTCCCAATTCCTCCCGCCCCGCCGACCTGAACCACCTGGTCGTAACCATGTTTGGCACGTAGTTCGTCCCGCAGTTTCAGCAGAGATGGCAAAAGACAAACCAAAGGACGGTTGTCGGTGTGGCCGCCCGAATCGGCTTCGACTGTCAGAGCGTCACACATTGGAACGCGCTGCGCCATCTGTGCCTGTTGTTCGCTGATCAAACCTTGCGCCACCAGGGGTTGCAAAATGCTGGCAGGCGCAGGTGACAAAAAGTGGGTCGCAACTTCGCGCCGCGAGACTTTGGCGATAACCTTGTTGCCGATCTCGATCTGGCCCTGGGCATTCATCCGCAACCCGGCGGCACGGTAGCGCACGATGTGAGCAGTTAGCGCCAAAAAGGCGGAGGCTTCCACTTTGGTGACGCCCTGTTTCAGGTACAACTCCACTGCATTGCGTTCCAGCGCTTCTTCGCTGGGGCTGTGAATGAGATTAAACATATACGGTCCATTGGGAAGCGCAGCCTGGATTTTTTGAAGGGCGGCTTCGATCCGGTTGGTGGTCAGGCCTGCCGCGCCAAACGAAGCCAGTAAATTTGCCTGTCCAAGTGCAATTACCAGCTCTGCGGATGAAATACCGTTGGCCATGGCTCCGGCAGTGTAGGCATATTTCAGACCATATGTGGTGCGGAATAGTGAACTGCCGAGTTGGCTCGGGCGTATCGGACCAACCGCGGCCAGGAGCG
The DNA here is from genome assembly GCA_038249405.1 of Anaerolineales bacterium. Classification (GTDB taxonomy): domain Bacteria; phylum Chloroflexota; class Anaerolineae; order Anaerolineales; family Villigracilaceae; genus UBA5195. Next base: position 6,409 of record JBBRWF010000032.1, on the reverse strand, counting down.
CCAGACTTTCACCGTTGCCCGCCGCGGACTGGTGGGTGATTCCCAGCCGGGAACCGTCGCTGACGATGTAACATGTCTGATCCAGTTTGCGCAAATGGGCGTACCAACCAGCTTCGTCAAATGCAATCGCATTGAGCGGGCCAGACCAGACCGGCGCATGACCGTTGGGTGAGATAACTGGTGAAAGAAGAGAAGTTAACATGATATTGACCTCGAAAAATTAGGTTGTATGTCATCAGTAGCAGGCCGAAGGATGTTTTAACGTTTGCCTTTTCTCGCATTAACCTGTTATCCGGCTTCGATCACACTCAGCGCCAGGGCGGTGACTTCGTAGATGCGCAGGTGTTCTTTCCACAAGCTGGCGTTGGCGACCAGGGTAATCCGACCGGGAGCGCGCTCAGTACTGGAGATGTGCAGTTCGAGAGACATATCTTTATTGCCGGGTACGATCTGGCCGCGATATTTCCAGGCGACGTTGTGACCTGCAACCTGGGCAAAGCGCGGGGAACGGAATTCGCTTCCAAGGCCGGTTTGCAGCGCAAAAGCTTGCAAGGCCTGCAGCATGGCTTCGATACCGAGCGAACCGGGCATGACCGGGTCCTGAAGGAAGTGCGCCCGGAAGAACCAATCTTGCGGGTTAACGTTTTTGTGGGCGTAGACATACCCCTGACCAAATTTGCCGCCACCCGGCAGGATCTGGACTTCGTCGAGCAGGTGCAGTTCACCACCGGAGAGCTTATAGTACGGCTGGTGGAGTGGGGGGTGGAACAGAGTCGTGGTTCGTAGATCCAGTTTTGTCAAAGCGGTCTGGCTGTGGGCCATAGGCGCCGGGCTGTTGCCTCGATCCAGCCCTACCTGGTTGATCAGGGCTTCGGGTTGGAAATAGCCAAAAGCGGCATCACCCACGTAGAACGGCTGACCGTCACACGACAGTTCATACTTAAATTTCTGCATGATAATGCCGGGAATGGAGGTGGACGAGGTCATCTCGACCCGGTTGGTGATGGTTTTGCCGCGCGTATCTACTTCCCGCAGGTATTTGCCATTTCCATCCAGGTTGCGGAAGTAGAAATTTTCATCGGGGAAGGGCAGGGTCGAACCCAGGTGAGCGGACAAAAAACCGCAGGGTTGCAGACCGATCTCCATCAAAACCGAATAAGGCAAGGTCGGGTAGGCGTTCTGGGTAAAATACCAGGCGTCAGCGGGCACATCATATTCTGTCACCAGCCCGGAACCAGCCGTAACCTGACCGCGCGTGCCATTGATGCTCAATACGCGGCTGATCAGTTTTAAGTCGCCGTTAGGGTTGCGCGGTGCGCGGCGGGTGTCGTAAGTGGCATATTCGGGGCCAAAACAGGCGGCCAGCGAGCCTAACGCAAATTCGTGGATGTGGTTTTCGTCAAAGAGTGCTTTTTGTTTGAGCACGACCGGGGCGGGTGGGTTCTTTTCGACCAGCTGTAGCCCCAGGTCTTTGAAGTTGACGATAATCTTGCCGTTCAGGAGAATATCGATATTGGCTTTGGCGTAGGGATGCGGCTCAAGCCCAATTTCGGTGATTTCCATCCGGTAAATCAGCTTGCCAGTCGTTGGGGTAACCTGGCCGCGACAACGCACAACCTGGGGCAGATCGATGAGTGGTTGGAAGCGGGCATCCACCGTGTAGGTGTGCAGGCCAAGATACATCAGGTAGAACTGCATGAGCTGCACGCAGCCATCAGCCATCAGCGAACCGGCCATGACCTGGTCACCTTTGAAGTGACAGGGGAAGTACCAGTTTTCAGGAGTCAAATCGTGCTCGGCGGTGACTTCGCCCAGGCCCCAGGGGCCGCCGCCGGTCTGGATGTCCACCACCCGGTCAATCATCAGCATGTTCCCGGCGGGCAGGCGCAAAGACGAGTTGCGGCCTGGTTGGGAATATTGCGGGCCAAAACAGGTTGTCAGGTCTCCTTTGGTGAGCGCAATCAGTTCTTCGCGGCCAAAATGGGCGTTAACGCTGGTCAGCAGGGGGGCAAAATGTTTTTTCGGAGTGGCGTCGCGGGCGGCAATTTCAGCGGCGGTGAGAATAATGCCTTTGCCGCGTGCCAGGTCTTCATCGGAGAAGAAACCGGCACAGCCACCGCGCATTTTGAGAACCATTTTATTGCCGACAAAACAGTCATAGCTGAAGAAAAAGAGCAGGTTATCGCCGCTGCGCGCGAACGAGTTTATATTGATATCGTAGCGCAGGGTCTGGCCTTCCTTGGGCATCTCATCCAGAAAGGTCAGGGTGCAGTCGAGCAGGCGATAGACCAGGTGGCCCTTGTTTTCAAAGTCAATCCCCAGGTAGCTGATCAACATCAGATCGCATTGACCTGATTCGACAGAGACAGCCCAGGGAACCTGACCGTCCACCGAATACCAGGCGTTGAACGGGATGTCGTACTCGGTGGTCATTTGCGATGGCTTGAATTCGCCAAGTTTGGCATTCAGTTTGGTGATGCGATCCACCAGCAGGTAGGGTGGCATGGGCAAACGTACCCGGCGCGAGTAGGTGTCGATCAGCGCATATTCCGGGCCGAACACGTCGGCGATATTGCCTTCGGCGTATTTCAGCAGGTCGGCTTTGTCCCAGATGGCGTTGTGGGTCACGGGTTGCGTATTTTGCTGCGGGGCTTCCGCCATTGGAGCCGGTGTGACCATTTCGACGAAATTTGCTGGCTGAAAGTTTTTCAGCAATTTCAGCAGTTCGGGGCTGAGCGATTGCGCATTGGCTGGCAGGAATACCGGGATTGATGCCTGCTGAGGTGCGATGGATAAAACGGGTTTGTTTTCAGTCATGGGGGTGCCAGTTTTGGAGGTGGAAAGCTGCGCCATCAGCGTTTGCCAATCGCGGCGCAGGGGGGCAAATTCGGCGGCAATATCCGGGGCGGAATAGGCCGGTTGAGCGGCGCGCCGGGGCAAATTGGCAAAGGCGGCCCGGTTTTCAGCTGTGAGCAAAATATCGACAAGGCGGTCGCCGCCCAGGGTGATTTGCTTGGCGAAGCCGGCCTTGGTCACAGCAGGAGCATCTTCAAATAGAGCAGATAAATCTAGCGGCGTGTGGTGCGCGGCCAGTTGGGCTAGCACGCGTAACAGCGAAGACTGATCGCTTTTGCCTTTTTGATTAATACTCAGGGCCAGGTGTGCTTCGTTTTTCAGAATATCATCCACCCAGCGCGAGCAGGTGCGGTGCGGCCCCAACTCGACAAAGATTCTCGCCCCATCCTCGTAAACGCAGCGCACCAGACGTGGAAAATCCACCTGGGAACAGGATGTCGTGGAAATGTTTCTTGCGATCGAAGCTGTGGTCAATTCGGTGGGGGCATAAGTGGCAGCCGAATAGCAGGTAATGTCGGGCGTTTTTTGCACTGGCCAGTTATGCAAGGCGTCAAAACCCGCGTATTCAGAACGCATGGGGGCGCAGTGGATGACATGGTCAAACGGTGCGCGCAGCGCATGACATTCTAATTTGGCAATCACCCTTTTGCAGGCGGCCGGGTCGCCAGCCAGCACAACTTCGTTGGGTGTGCTAACAATGGCAATAAAGGCGCGCGGCTCGTCTTTCAGGCATTCGGCCACTTTTTCGGCGGATGCCAACAGCACATAGGTAATCCAGATTTCATCATCTGGAACGGACGCATCCAGATTCCAGGCTTCGCGGACGGCCAGTTTTGGACCGGCCACACGCGTTCTAAACAGGTCAGATTCGCGCAAGGCGCGCGCGGCTTCGTCGCCATGTGTCCAGATGCCGAGCGCCCACATCATGGCGGCTTCGCCCAGGCTGTACCCCAGCGCGGCTGAGGGCTGTAAATTGAAAACCTCGCGCATGATCAGCGTGTAAAGCGTAGCGAAACTGGTGCCCGAAGCGATCGTACTGAGCGGGTCATCCAGCAGGGCCGCTTCAATGGCTTTTCGTTCCTCGTCAGTAATGTGCGCGCCACGGCGCGGGTAGAGCGTATCTGCACGCAGGGCCAGCACCGGGTCGCTGGTGATTTGCGAAAAACGCGCATACAGACCGGGGAACAGGCTGAACAGGTCGGCGCCCAAATCGCTGTAGGAGTTGAACGCGCCGGGGAAAACAAAAGCCACCGGTCCGCGCAGCGGATTTGGGATGAAGCAGCTACCCCTGGCGGTCAACCATCTTTTGCCGGTTTCGACAGCCTTGGTCACACCTGTCTGGGCCAGGGTCGCTTCGTTATGCAATTCTGCCGAGTCGCGGGCAATCAGCATGACGCGCAGGGGCTCGGATAAGTTGACTTGATAGTTTTTCCAGGCAGCATGGGCGGCCTGCCGCAGGGATGTCGCGCTGGCGATTTCTATTAGTTGGGCCTGTAAAGAATCCATGTCAGGTGCGGCGATGGGAACCAGCCGCATACTATCGACAGCCTGATAACGCGGTGCACCGACTGCCTTCACTGCTGCGGTTTCACTGGTACTCAAGATAAAATGCGCGCAGGTCTGATCGTGACTCAAAATGCTGACAGCTGCTACGCGCCGGGGAGTAAGCCAGGGCTGGGCTTGTTCGGCCACGGTAAACGGCAAAGCCAACTTTGGCGCATCCCAACCGGGGGTGCCGGGAAAATAGCGTTCTGATAAACACAGCGCGGCGCGGATGAGACTTGCCACCCCGGCGGCGACAAAAGTATGCCCGATATTGGCCTTGACACTGCCCATGACCGGCTCAGTCCCGGCATAGACTTCTGCCAGACCAAGCATTTCGGCTTCATCCAGATAGGGTATGCCGCCCGCACTGACTTCAACATAGCCAACCTCGGCGGGCAGTACCCTGGCAGTTTGCAGGGCGCTGCGGGCAGCCTGGGCCACACCTGCGGTGGTCGCGGGCGCACAGGCCACGGATTCGATCGTTGCGTAGGCTTGCTGGGCCTGGTCGGTGCGCTGCAGTACCAGCGCTCCCGCGCCTTCGCCTACCAACCAGCCCGTGCTGTGCTGGCTAAAGCCCAGCGTAGGCGGTGTGGCGGGGTCGTGGAGCGGACTCATCTGATGTTGGATGAGCACATGCTCGATCCCGCCTGCCAGATCCACCGCGCCGAGCAATACAGCCTCGACTTCGCCGCTGGAGAGCAGCATTTGAGCCACTTCCAGCGCCTTTCCCACGCTGTTTTCAGCGGCAGAGAGAGTAAAGGCCGGGCCGGAAAAATCCCACAGGGCGGCGATCCGGCTGGCCATGATATTTCCGATAAAGCTGGTGTACTGGTTGACCAGTGCCGGGAGGTGCAGGCTGTCTTTGGCGCAGTCTTGCAAGGCGGCGGCTTGTTCGGGGGTCAGGCTTACCCCGGCTCTTTCCAGGGCGATTGGCAGCTGCCAGGTGAGATCAACCCGCCCGCGAAATTCGTGCAAGGCCAATTCAGTATCCATGGCAATCAAGACAGCCACGTTGCCGCCCGGTTTGATTTTCGCATCCTGCAGCGCCGAATCGGCCACTTTGAGCATGAGCAGCTGCTGGGGGATGGGTTGGTCGGCGTCGTTGGGTGGAATCTTAAAGTGCAAGAAATCCATTTCGAAAGCGGAGATGTACGCCCCGGAGGGAGCCGATGCGATCCCGTAATTTTTTAGCAACCCGGACTGCAGCTCCAGCCCCTTCCACCTTTGGGGCGGCAGATTGGTAAAAAGTTGTTCCCCGGCGTGCAGCGCCTGGCGCAGCTCTTCCAGGCTGGTACAGGAACCGAAGTGGGCGGCCATCCCGCTGATAGCGAGGGCGGTGGTTTCCATCACCCCAAACCCCTGCCCAGCGGAAGATGGGTTGGGGTTTGGAGTGAGAGCAGATTGTGAAGGCTTGTTTTCCATTACCAGATGGGCGTTCGTCCCGCCAAAGCCAAAGGCGCTGACCGCGACGCGTTTGAGATCGCGGCCATTCGGCCAATCTCGGGCCTGACGGACAATTTGCCCGGCACTGATTAAGTTATTTTGTGAAGCAAGGGGTTCCTTGATCTTAATGGTGGCCGGAACCCGATTGTGGGCCATCCCTAAAATCACTTTGAGCATTCCACCCATGCCAGCCGCAGTCAGCATGTGTCCGAAATTGGACTTGACCGAACCGACAAAGGGCGGGGTAGCTCCGTTTGAGCCAAAAAAGGCTTCCATCGAATTCAATTCGGTGATGTCGCCAATCGGCGTGCCCGTAGCATGACACTCGATGTAATCAATCTCGTGGGGCGCCAGGTTGGCGGCGGCGTAAGCACGTTCAAATGCCAACTTTTGGCCCTTGGGATTGGGGCTGAGCAGGTGTTTGCCTTTGCCGTCATTCGATAGGCCAATCCCGCGCAAAACGGCGTAGACTCGATCGCCATCGCGCTCAGCATCCTGCAAACGTTTGAGCACGAACATGCCAGCACCCTCACCCGAAACCAGCCCCTGGGAGGTCTTATCGAGC
>JBBRWF010000031.1:0-16140 GCA_038249405.1 Anaerolineales bacterium | reverse complement strand
GCCCCCTTCCAAAGGAAGGGGGAGAAATTGGCTTTTATGTGGAGTTTGTGCCAAGAGCAGGCACAAACTCCACACGTGGGGCAAACATACGATTTCCAACATCTAATTATTTTTTTGATATACACAACCAACCCAGTGAGTAAACACTTTCAAGTTATCCAAGCGCCCGATTAAGCTCAACCGGGTTGGCCCCTGAAATGCGGACATTGATCAGGCGTTTCAATAAGTCAAACCAGAAAGGCGCGCCCTGCGCGGCTGCAACACCAGTAATAAGAACACCCAGGATTTTCAACGCCCAACCTGAAAAATCCTGTGAAACTGGCATATTGATGATGGGGTAACACTTATTCGCGACAGGCAGGCCCATCATAACGGTGGCTGAGGCAGGGGCAAGACTGCATGAAGCGGGAGATAGAGCAGCCTTTGAATCCAGAACTACAGGGAACCCAACCCAGCCAAGCGGCAAACTTAACCAATCTGTTTGACTTTGCAAGATGAGTAGCTGGTCAATGGTGGGGGTGCTGATGCTGCCCGGATTCTGGTTGGAGAAAGAGGTTGCCTGCTGGGCGATCAAATCGCGCACCATAGGCTCGCGCCATAATTTATTTGCAAGCGTAATGGAATCTAAATTGAATAAAAGGGCAATGGAGATCGCGAGCGTGTATGCCAACGTTTGAGCACGGCGACGATACCAGCCGGAGAGGCGATCCATGCTGTTGTTGAACCACTGCTCAAGATTCTGCCTTGCGCGTTGTTGCGTGCCTTCGGCTTGTACACCGGTAACATTAATCTCGCTGAGCAGCGCACTAAGGGTCTGTTTCAAACGAGGATGGGTTACGCTCAAGGTCTTCATGCCTTTGCGGTAATGCCGGGTGAATTCCTCAACGGAATCGCCGCTGTGGGTATCGCGACTGGTTTCAATCGCATCCTGTATTTGGCTGCGCTGAACCGCTATGGTGGTCATCATCCCTTCAATGGCTGGTTTTAACTTTGGGAAATCCTGTCCAAGCTGGACGAGGGCGCCCCGGATTTCCTGCAAGGCATTTTCCTGAACCTGGGAGCTGGCCTCGGAAACAAGCGCGCGCCGGGTAAGCGCCAAAATGATATTAATCTGCTTTTGGGCAAGTTTGCCTTGTTTGGCATTTAATTTTGGCAGTTCCCAACGCAACCGGTAGGTGGCTTCTTGAATTAAGGCGGCATCTGAACCAGCGCTGGTAACAATATCCAAAAGCGCCTGTGAGAATGCGCTGGCGGGGATATAGGAGGGCTTATTGGAGCCATCTGTGCCGCTGTACAAGCTGCGAATCAGTGGATGGTTGTACAACTGGTCGGCGAGCGCCGCATCAGAGAGCATGTTGCGGATGGTTTCTTCGAGCATCCTGGCGCGCCAATTGAAACGGGATGCGACGAGCTCATTGAAATACATCACCGCCAGGCTGAGCAAGATCCAGATGAATAGCAAACCGATGATAGTGCTGATAATGGGCGTAATGTTCATTGTTTTCCTTCCTTAATTATTTCTAGCGGATTCAAACCTTGCGGGCATTCGCAAATAATCAGTACTTCACTGGCAATTTTGGAGAAGTATTTGCCGGGCACGCCACTTGAGCGCACTGCCGGAATTATTGATTTCCATCGCTTTCTGGTAGGCTTGCAGGGCATGTTCTTCGTCGTGCAAACGGCGGTACGCATCGCCGAGGTAATTCCAGGTTGTTGATTTCTCTTTGGCATCGGTGATCAAATTAATGGCCTTGTTGAACTGAGAAACAGCATCCCTGTATTTCTCTTGCTGGAAGAACACCAGGCCAAGATTGTTGTAAGTGCTGCCCACGCCGGGAGCAAGGCTGATTGCCATTGAAAATGCTGAAGCTGCATCTTCGTAAGCGCATTTTTTGACCAGGAAATTTCCCTGGTGTATCCAGGCTTGCGCCCACTTTTCATCTTCCATGGTTGTCTTGCGGTCCGCAGCATCAATTACTGGCTTTTTGTTGGATACGAGGGCCTTCTTTTCGTAATTGACATCGGCTACGAAGATGGCGGGCATCTCTGTCACAGCGGCTTCATGCTGAGCTGGTTTGCGGTTCTTGGCGTGCTCGGCCCGGGGCTGCTCAAGAAAAGCATCCAGCAGTAGTTTGTTGCGCTCATGCTGAGTCCAAGAGGCCAAAATTCGCTCTGAATATTTCTGATATTGCGCCCATTCTTTTTTGTTACGCATGGGTTTGGGGCAAGCATAAGACCTGGAATTATTTCTGAGGCTTACCCGTTCGACCTGATCAACATCCAGATGTTTGCTGCGGGGGTTGGAACTGCCGATCAGTTCCTTGATTCCGGATGGGAAGACGCCCGGCATGGTTTCGGCGATTGCAACCTGCTGGAATAAATTTTTAGCGGGCTGTGGTTTTTGAAGCTCTCCGGAAATGACAGTGACTTCGGGCTCCAAGACAGATTGGATAGGTTCTGCGGTAGGCACAGCAGCATCAGCCAGGCGGGCCTCATCGTCAGCTTTGCCTTTTTGAAGATAGGCATTGGCGAGGTTGTGGATGTAGGGCCAAAAATCTTCGGTTGATGATTCTATTGCGGCGGCATAGGATTCGATGGCCTGATCATAATTGCCCTGGCTGAGGTTTGAATCGCCCAATTCATTCCAATCTGCGGCAGAAAGCACTTGCGTGTTGGTCGTTTCCTGCGCTGACCCGGCAGCAGAAACCTGTTCAGGCGCAGCAATTATCTGTTCGGTTTGTTGCAAAGCCGGACTTTCAGCTACACTGGTTTCAGAATCGGCTAACAAATCCTGGACGAGGGTGCCGTTCTGCCTGGCCTTAAGAATCATCAGGTTTTGCCAGGAGGTGGCGCGCTGCTGCTCATCTTCAATAAAATTCATCCCGAGTTCATAACAATTGATGGCTTCCTGGATGTTTTCGAGGCTTTTATGGGCATCTGCCAGCCTGCAATATGCCAGACCGTGACAAGGGCTGAGTTCCAGCGCTCTGGTAAAGGCATTCACGGCTGCGTTGCTGTTATCAGAATTCAAGTAAAAACTGCCCAATTCCAACCAGAGGCGGGTATCTGTTGAATTGATTTCGACTGCCTTTTTCAGTATGGCGATGGCATTGGCGGCCTTTTCTGGCGCGGCATAGATGTTGGCAAGACGCAACCAGGTTGAAACCCGGGCCGGTTCTTTGCTAATGGCTTTTTGATAAGACTTGGCGGCCTGTTCCCATTTTCTTAGCGATTCGAAAACGTTGCCCAGCCCTTCCCAGGCATTTGCAAAGTCTGGAACCAGGGTGATTGCGCGGCGGTAACAACGGATGGCTTTGTCGTTCAGACCGTTTCTGGCGTAAACGCGCGCGCTTCCTTCCCAGTTGGCAGCATCATTTTGATCAATGCGGATTGCTTGAATAAAAGCATCCAGAGCCCTGGGCATGTCATCCAGCTGCAAATAAAGATTGCCCAGGTTTTTCCAGGCCAGGTTGTTTTGCGGATCCAGCTCAAGGATTTTTTGATAGGCTTCGATTGAGCGGTCGTAATTCTCTAAATTGATGTGGGTAAAAGCAAGCGCCTGTTGGCACTCAACCTGGAGCTGAGCATCCTGCACAACATCGGCCAGATCGGCAGCATTATGCAAGTACTGGCAGGCGTTATAAAAATCACCTTGCTGCCACTCCAAGATTCCATCGGCGAGTAATTCCCGGACTTCACGAGTAAGCCGGGTTGTCATGTCCTCCTCAACATCTGAGGCCAGATCGGCCTGTTGAGTATGAATATTTGCCATGTACTGTTCTTGTTTTAGGTGGTGCTCAAAAATGGTAGCACTGCCATCGGTGAGGTCAATGACACGATAACGGTTTTCCCAGAAATCGGGGAAATTGTGAACAAGGTCTACGAGTTCGTTTTCTGTCAACCAAAAAACGAGGCGGATGAGTTTTTTTTGAACATCTTCATGCTGGTAAATATATGACCACCAGTGGGTAAGATCTTCCTGGTCGTTGGCAGGGAAAATATTTTCGATGAAATAGACTTTTTTATCGTCACCGGTATCTTTGAGGGCGGTTTCAATAAAATCGGCAAATTTTATTTTATTGGCGTTGACTGGTTTGATGGAATAGCCGGCATTTAAGAGCTTTCTGGCAAGCCCGGTCATCGCCTTTTTTTGAATGGAGGGAGAATTGTAAACGGACATGATGTAGGCAGGTTTACGCCATTGGAAAGAGAGCTGCAGCTCGTCGAACATTGTATCGACAGAATCTGGCAGATGAATGGTTTCCAAGAAATTACTTTTCGTGTCGTTAATCATACAATAACCTCCTTAACACGGGGTGGATATCACACCAATTTTCGCCGTTGCGATACTCAAGAATAGCCAATAATTGAAGCAATGGTCTCAATCGCTCACTGTATTCCAGGCGATTGTGTTCATGGATTTTCCGTAAAAAAGCGATATCGTTTTTATCCAGGATTCTGCGGTATTCATTGCGGATCTCGGTAGCGGCCCAATCAACGTCCGTAATTTCAATTTGCAGGGCTTTTCTGCGCCTGGCGCGGCCGAGAGCGGTGCGCATAATTCTGGCCATTTCCCGGAATACGCCGCCGCTGTAGGTAATGGCATACTCCAGGGCCTGGGGTTGAATGAGATCGGGACTCATGCGGGTTTGGACAAATTTCCGCATGGTGTCGTAGCCTTCCTGATCAAAGCGTTCGAGCTCCAGAGGCAGATGCAGGTTGATATTGGGTAAAAAAATGGCCTGATCGCGGATGGCATCAAATTCTTTGCTGTAAAACAAGGCGCTTGAGACGGTGTAAACAATGACGCAGTTGGGCTGCATCATGATTTCGCGGCGATCGTGGAAGATTGCGCGGGCGATTTCCAGGCCGGGCTTGTCGAGGTCATCAATAAGAATGAGCGGAATTCTTCTTTCTTTACGGTAAATTGCCAGCGCGATATCGTTGATAACTTTGATCAGGCCGGTGATGTCTTTTTCGATCACCTGGCGAAGTTCCACGCGGGTGGCGGGTTCCAGCTTCATTTTCATGCCAGCATTTAGGAAAAAAGCGTCAACATTCGCGCCAATTTCGTACCCACTGATTTTGCCAACTGAAATCGTCCGGATTTCTTCTTCTACTTTGCCTCTCCAGCTATTTAGATCATTCATCAGCTTCTCTGGAAGATTGCCGCCTTTTTCACGATAGGCGCGGTACATCTTGCCGCCAATGGCGAGGAGAATATCTGAAAAATTCAGGTCGAGAATATCTGCTTCTTCACGTATGCTGAAATTGACAGGCCAATATTTCTGCTGGATCTGGGCATTGCCGAGCAAGTGCAATAATTCTGTGGATTTTCCACAACCGCGATGACCGGAAAAGTAGAACTTGGGTGGGCGATTAAACGGAGCCAGCAAAGCATCTGTGAGATCTGCAATGGGGTTGCCGGGCCGGTTTACATAAAATGGATTGGGCTGACCGTTGGGGCCGCCAGGCAGAGGCAAGTCCAACTCAAAGTTCAACCAGGCACGATCAAAATCTGTTGCTGTGATAAATTCCATACGGCCCATAACTACCTCATAGCGGTGCGGGCTGTTGATTAAGCGGGGGTCAGATAAGAGCCCTGACACCAACCGGTTGGTAACTCCAATTGCACCCAACTATTTTGGTGAGCCAATATTTTGACTCGCTCGCCAAGCTGAATCCAACCAACGACAGGATAGGTGGTGGCCGGGCCGGTGCGCACATTCAGGGCATTGGCACGGCAAAGAGCATATTCACCAGCGACCGGCGGAGTGACGCCGCCAGAGCCGCTCTGCTGGCTCAAGGATGAAGGTTCCATCCAACCCGCCGGGCTTTTGATGTGCACCCAGCCGGTCTGGCTTTCGACAATTTCGACAATTTGATTTAAATTTAAGTTTGCAATTAAGGGAGAGCTGGTGTACGGTGCGGAATAGACTGGAGCACCGGTTTTAATCACGGTGGCAGTGGGCAAAACCACAGGATCGGTTGTAGGTGCAGGGTCAGTTGCAGGGAGGGGAAGAGCCTTTTCCAGAGCGGCTACGCGCGCTTCGAGTAAAGCGATACGTTGACCGAGATCATTTTCTGGCTTGCGCTGCGCAAAGATAAACAGTTCATCCAGTGTGCCGTTAAAACGATTTACGTCGATGTCCAGGGCTTCGCTACCGAAAAGCGCGCCGGGGCCTTTTTTGCTAAACTGCCAGAATTGCCAGTTGAGCCAGGGTACCGGGACAATGGGGGCAGCCGCCGAGGTGTAATTGGCAATCCACAGAGGGTATTGATACCAATAATTGGTGGTATCGCCATAGGTTTTCCAGAAGCCCGGGGAGGTGTAAATGATGGGGTTGTAGCCGTGCGTGCCCATTTGTTCAAGAAATTCTTTCAGGTAATTGCGGGCAAGGGTTGTGTTGTTATCCGGACGGAGTTGTTCATAATCCACCACGGGCGGTAAATCGCCGGGATCGCTGTGCAGCAAATCGGCGTAGAAATTAGCCTGATCACGGGCGGGACGGGTGTAGTCGAGGTAGTGGTACGCGCCCCTGACGAGACCCGCTTCGCGGGCTTTTTTCCAGTTTTCTACGAAACGCTGGTCCACAAAATTAGCCTGGGAGGCTTTCATAAAGACAAACTCTGCACCAGCAGCTTTGGCTTTTCGCGCATCCCAATTGCCATTCCATTTTGAAACATCTATGCCGATGACAGTCATGGCAATCTCCTTCCCAACCTTACTAGACCCATAGTTTTTTCCCTCAGCATCAGGCTATACAAAGCTGACAGCTATTAAAACGGTTGGAATTTGCTTCGACATCCTGCAGGTTGAGCTCTTGCATTCTCCACATTTCTGGAGCCCAGATTTCGCAGTAGAGGCCCTGCCCGATCAGAATTGCCGAACCTTGAATTTTTGTGGTTGCCAGTAAGTATTCTGGGATATTCAGCACGCCATTCTGTTCGATTTCCAGCTCAGCGGCATTCCCCAAGATCATGCGCGATAGCAGCCGCGCGGTGGGATCGGTAATACTCATCTGCATGAATTTACTTGAAACCTGCTCAAACAGCTGGGCATTGAACAAGATTAAGTTTTGTTCAAAGCCCTGGGTAATGAAGAATCGGCCAGAGAATGATTTCCTCAGTTCTTCGGGGATAATCAGGGTGTTTGAACTCTGTGCTGAGAGGGTATGTCGACCAATCATCATATTTACACTTTTTAATTTGTCTGGGCAGATTTGAGTAAAAACTAGAATTTAATTTCCCACCGTATTATCTCGCTAACAGGCCCGGGGCGATATGTATAAAATAAGGCTATATTCCGCGCATCTTATAAGTATTTCCACCTATCCACTTACCTATAATTACCCGCCTGACATGGTCATTTTGAGTATATGGATTTATTACATTTAATGGTTTTTAGTATGACATCCTGCTTAATGTAAATGTATAACTTCAAGGAAGGAAACGATCATTTTGCCAGCCCCCTGGTACTAACTAAAAATCGCTATAAATAAGCATGTGATCTGTTGTTTTTGCTGACCAGATCGGTTCTGGGAATTAAGATTTTTACGGTTGTACCCATATGCGGTTTTGAGCTAAATACTATCTTTGCATGGATCTGCTTGGCGCTCTCAGTCATATTTTTTAATCCTATCCCGCCCGAATCTTTACGATACTTGACATCAAAACCGCGCCCGTCATCTATAATTACTAATTGTATATTTTTGGGAGATTTTTTTAGATTGACTGTGACGCTTTTGGCGTAGGCATGTCTCAGAATATTATTCAAAGCCTCCAGGGTAATCTCATACAGGCACAGCTCTTGTTTCAGTGTGAGGGTTACATCTTTAGAAAAAAGCAACTGTGTCTGAATGTTAGCTCGGGCTTCAACAGCATCCAAGCGCTGATTGACGGCAGCCTCAAGACCTATTTTTGACACATTTACGGTCTGCAAAGAATGCAGGAACATACGCATTTCTTTTAATGCCTGGCGTCCGGTTTGAGTGAGTCTTTCCAACGTGGCAGCAAGGCTATTGATTGTTCCAGATTCGAGTTGAGTTCGGGCAACATCTGTAAAAATTAGCAAACCATACAGTTGCTGCGTTACGGTGTCGTGCAGAATGCGGGTGATTTTCTTGCGTTCCGCCATTGAAGCGTAACCGCTTCGTTGTTGTTCCACGTGAATAAGGGTGGACAGTTCGTTGGCAAGCATATCCAGGCGGATAATTTCATCTCGAATAAATGTAGTCTTGCCAGGACGGAATAATACGATCGCGCCCTGCAGTTGTGATTCAATAATAACTGGGCAAATTACCAGCTCGCCCATGTTTTCTTCCGTCTTCAGCGCTTCAAATGCTGGAGGAAGGTCGGTATTCTTTATGTGGATGACTTCCTGATGAGTGGCCAAGGAAGACAGGTATGGATTGAGCGAGCTGGCAATTTTTTCAGTATCTGGCAAATCAAGAACACTGTAGGTGCCGACCAATTCGAGAAGCGCTTTTCCTTCATCGAAAAACTCGATATCCCGCATGAAAATAAAACCCAGGGAACAGCTAAAACTTGTTACGATTTGGAAAATGGCAGTTTCAAGGAAAGCTCTGATATCTGTGGTGTGGCTGGCAGCCAGGGAGATGGAGTGCAACAAGCCCAGGGTTGTGTCCATAGTTCGTTTGCGAATATCTTCGCCTTCCCTGCGTTCGGTAACGTCATTCCAAAATAGAACCCGGCCTGTAAACTCTCCATCTTGCAAGACTGGGAGACTGCGCACATGAAAATAAATGCGCTTGCCGTTATGATTGATGCTGGCATGCAATTCTTTTTCGGAATAGAGCGAATCGGGAGGAAATAGCGTGGACCAATTTGGGATGAGCGGGCTGGCCGATTGACCAATCAGGTCATCGACGCGCTTTCCGAGAATTATTTCCACAGCCTGATTAGCATCGAGGATGATTTCATCCTGGTCAACAAAGACCCAGCCCATTTTCATGGTATCGACAATCAATCTACGGTCAAAAGGTGAGAATAAGGGCATTGAATCTTTGAAAATATTATCCGTGAAGGCTACAGGTATTAAGAAAATACTGACCAATGAACCTGGACAGCGACAAACGGAGAAATGGATTACAAAGGCCGCCAGGTTAAGGGCGGCAGGGAAAAACACGCCCATGAGCATAAAAGGCGAGGCGTAGTTGATTTTTTTGAACTGACCTGGCGAAATTAGCAGCAGGTAAAGGATGACAAAAAAAATAAGCATAGATATTGCGCTTACTTTTAATAGTTCCGCAACACTTGTAAGCGGAAGAGGCAAAGCACTGAATGGGGAAATGTATATTAAGCCTAATAAAAACAGGCTCATCCCTAATTGACTCACGACGAGTAGTATGAACTTGGCAGACCCAAGGTGGAGAGGGCTTTTTCTTTGCATAACATAAGCGCTGAGCGTTACGAGTGCAAAGCAAATTGCGAACATGGCCATGCTGATTGTAATTAAGACTGGTATCTGAATATTCGCTGCGATCAAGCCCCCGGCCAATGCAAAAATGCCCAGCGATAATCCCAAATAGGACAAAACGCCTTTAAAACGGTTGACGACTGTTAATAACCGGGTTAGAAGATACACGCCTGCTGACTGGAATACTTAAAATGGAAGAATTTATGATTCTTGGGCATTTAGTTCTGTGGTTTCTCTATGCATCTGGTAAATCGCGGCTTGCGTACGGTTTGCCAGGTGCAATTTTAATAGAATATTGCTTACATACTTGGCTGCAGTGCGTTCGTTTATAAAAAGGCTGACGGCGATCTCCTGATTGCTTAGCCCCTGGGCAAGCAGTACAAGCGTGCTTTTCTCGCGAGGCGTAAGTTTTTCGGTTTCAGCGGGTTTTTCCACTGGTTTATTGAATTCGTTGATAAATTTCAGGGTGATGGATGAATGCAGCGCAGCACGGCCCTCGGCAACATCATGTATAGCCTGCAACAACTGCTCGCGTGTAGCGTCTTTTACCATGTAACCCATTGCACCGGCTTTGATGGCGGAACGGACGCGTTCTCCTTCAGAAAAACTAGTCAGCACCAAAACCCGCGATGTAATATGTAATTCTTTCATCTTCAGAAGCGTTGTCAGCCCGTCCTGCCTGGGCATGACCATATCCAACAAGACTACATCTGGATTAGTTTGCTGAATCAATGCCAGTCCCTTGATGCCGTCTTCTGCCTGGCCAACCACCTCAATATCCGATTGGAAGGAAAGTAAAGCGACAAGGCCTTCCCTGACAACATTTTGATCATCGATGACGCAAATTCGAATTTTTTTCATATCGTTCCCATTCGACCCTGAAAGATTTCTTGACGATTACCGAACTTCGTAAAACATCTCTAAGGCGGGGAAAACGCTATGCATTGTTTCATCGACACCCCGCTGCCAACGAATGCTTTGTTATATTTCAATGACGGTATGTCGAAAAGCCCAAAAATCCGGGGCCAAACGCGGCAAGGATTTTGCTTCAGCTTTGGTCAGCCAAAAAACAACCCGGGTAGGGAAATCGACAAACAATTCCCTGCGAATATTCATAGCACGAAAAGCATTACTTTTGTCACCACCGCCGCCCCGATTAATGCCAGTAACATAAAAAACCGCTGTTTTTCGCTCCGGGTGCCGGGAGAGGCTTAAGGGAATATCATAATTTGTGGTGGATACTGCAAACTTGACCACCTTTTGATGCAGGCCATTCAAAGATAGCGCCAGAAAGTCCTGGGCTTTTTTTCGTATTGCGACCGAAGAACAGACCACAACAAGAATCGAAGGCCGATCCCAGCGGACGGCGAGTGTAAGTTCTGAAAATAAAATATCGATCTGATCTTCAAGAAGAGGGGCAGACAATGGCAACTTCTTTCTCTGGCAAACATGCGGGGGAACACATTTTTTTAATTCCCGCCCAATTCTAACACGAATTAAGCGTGTAGTTAACTATAATAACCCCTAAAAAAAGGCAGCTTACAGTCTTCTCATTAAATCCTGAAGGGACAGGTCAGTCAGAGAACCCAGCCTGAAAGTTTCGCCCGTGATGTTAAGATGTTTTGTAACCGGATTGGGCACCAGAACAACTTTCACGCCTGCCTGGCAGGCAGCCAATACACCATTGGCGGAATCTTCAAAGATGACGGCTTCATGCGGCTGCACCTGAAGCGCATCCAGCGCAGCCAGGAACAAATCCGGGGCAGGCTTGATATTGAGCACATCCTCTTTACATTTGATAATATCAAAAGAGTCGAACAAGCCGTGCCGCTTTAAGTGTCCATCCACCCAGGCATGCGATGAGCTGGAAGCAACGGCCAGCTTGAGACCCAGCGCCCGCCCCTTTCGAATGTAATCTTCCACGCCAGGTAGCGTAGAGCTTTGCTCAATCAACTCCAAACGGCGGCGTTTAACCCTGCTCCAAAATTGTTCACTATCCAGGGATTTCCCTGATAAAGCTTGCAAGTGCTGAACAGGCTCATAGTGCTGGTTATATTGGGAGCCAACCACCTGGCCATAGGTTTCGATTGCCAGGCTACAACCCATTTCAGAATACACCTCACTCAGGGAAATGTACTCGGGTGTTTCTGTATCAAGTATCAGACCATCAAAGTCAAAAATCAGGGCTTTTATCATAGTGCATGATTGTACCAATCAACCCCGGTTGTGTAGAGGTTGAATTTCCCTGACGTACACCAGCACGGTGCGATAAAAAAAGCGGCAGAGTTGGACTCTGCCGCTATCTGGCTTTTTCTTTCGTTAATATCAGAATAAATTCAAGAGCGCTTGAGAGGCCCAGGCAAACAGGGATTGGGGCATGAAGCTTATCAACACTGTTAACACTGCTGAAACGCCGATGGCAAGCTCAAGCCAAAACTCACGCGCAACCTGGGGATCGCCGTCTTTCATGTACATGGTCACAACCACGCGTAAGTAGTAGTAAGCGGAGATAAGCGAAGTAATCACGCCGACCAGCGCCAGCCAGTAGAGGCCACCTTCCATGACGGCGCGGAAGAGATAAATTTTTCCGATCAGCCCAAGCGTGGGTGGCAGGCCGATGAGAGAAAGCATGAAGATCGTCATGGCTGCGGCAAGCAGAGGGTATTTTTTCCCGAGACCAGCGTAATCCGCAATATTCAGGCCACGACCTTCGGCTCTCTCGAGGGCGATGACAACACCCCACGAGCCAAAACTGGTGATGGTATAGGCAACCAGGTAGAACAGGCCAGCGGAAATTGATACCGGGCGGAAGCCGCCGCCGACAGCGACTGCCGGGACAAAGGCCATCAGGATGTAGCCAGCCTGGGCAATGCTGGAATAGGCAAGCATGCGCTTGATGTCGGTTTGGGCGATGGCGACGATGTTACCGACAATCATGGAGAGGGCAGATAGGACGGCAAGAACAGGCGCCAAGTCAGCAGCCAGGCCTGGGAAAGCCGTGGAAAAGACGCGCAACAAAGCCGCAAAACCGGCAGCCTTGGCACCAGCGGCCATAAAGGCAGTTACCGAGGTGGGCGAACCCTGGTAAACATCGGGGGTCCACATGTGGAAAGGCACCGCACCAATCTTGAAACCAAAGCCGACCAGGATGAGAGCAGCACCAGCGAGCAACAGGCCGGGTTGAGCTGTTCCAGCGGTCACGGCAGCGACAATGCCACCCAGGGCAGTGGTACCGGTGGCACCGAAGGTGAGAGCAATGCCATAGACCACAAATCCGGTGGCAAAAGAGCCCAACAAGAAGTATTTGATGCCCGCTTCTTCTGACTCGGTGCGCGGATAAGCAAAGGCCGCGAGCACATAGAGCGGGATGGAGAGCAATTCCAGGGCCAGAAAGGTAATGATCAAATCGGTGGCCTGCGCCATCAACATCATGCCCGTGATGCTGAAGAGCATAATGACATAGTACTCGCCGCGATCAATCTTCATGCGGTTGTTGTAGCCGTACGCAACGGCAACGCCAAATAAGCCGGTCAACAAGAACAGGAGGTTCAGGAAGTTGGAAAAGCCATCCAGCACGACCATACCGTTAAAGCCGATAGACTGGCTGCCAGATTGGGTAAGCGTAAGACCCATGGTCAGCGCCAACCCGAGAGCGGCAATCATAGCGGTCAACCCCTTACGTTCTTTGGGGATGAACAAATCCACCAGCAATAGCACACAGGCCCAGACAGCCAGGGTGACAACCGGTAGGATGGTAGAAAAATCAATAATGGTCATATCCACTCCCACCCTCAGCCTGCATTTTCCCGGTAATTGCTAGTTCGCTATATCCAGAGAAAAATGGAGGCGTGAAAGTTTAAGATGCCTTCGAGACGATGTAATTCGTCACTACTATTTGAACGGGATGAGCAGCTTTTCCACCGCAGGTGCGATCAGGTTAAAGAACGGTGCGGGGTAGAGACCAATCCAGAAGATGAAAATGAGCAGCGGGACGAGTGTGGCAATTTCGCGCAGGTTCAGGTCGCGCAAGGGCTTGCCATGGTGCTTCACTTCTTCCACGATGGAGCCAAGAGGGCCGAGGAACATTTTCTGGAACATATACAGAATGTAGATTGCGGCGAGGATGACGCCGGCGGCCGAAAGAATGGCAAACCAGGGTGTGCCAAAGGCTTTGGAGCCAAACGCGCCGAGCAGGATGGTAAATTCGCCGACGAAGCCGTTCAGGCCAGGCAAGCCCATCGATGAGAGCGCGACTATTAACATAAGTGAACCGAAAATGGGGGTGATTTTCCACAGCCCGCCATACACGGCAATTTCACGGGTATGGGTCTGCTCGTAGATCATGCCGACCAGAAGGAACAATGCGCCGGTGCTCAGACCGTGGTTGATCATCTGCAGAATGGCACCTTCAACACCCTGGGCATTCAGGGCAAACAAGCCCAGCATGACAAAGCCGAGGTGGCTGACGGAGGAATAAGCAACCAGTTTCTTAACATCCTTTTGGGAGTAGGAAACCGCTGCGCCGTACAGGATGCCGATGACAGCCAGAACCGCGATGGTGGGGGCAGCCTTCAGAGCAGCCTGCGGGAACAACTGCAGGTTGAAGCGCAGGAAGCCGTAGGTACCCATTTTGAGCAAGACACCGGCCAGGATGACCGAGCCAGCCGTAGGGGCTTCCACGTGGGCATCTGGCAGCCAGGAGTGCAGCGGCCACATGGGGACTTTGATAGCAAAAGCGGCAGCAAAGGCGATGAACAACCACATTTGCAGATCAGCGGGAATGCCACCCTTGGCTACCAGATCGGGCACCGTAAAGGTGCCCTGATTGACGCCCAGCCACAGGATGGCGAGCAGCATCAGAATGGAGCCAGCCATCGTATACAGGAAGAACTTGACAGCGGCGTACAAGCGATTGGGGCCGCCCCAGATACCGATCAGGAAGTACATTGGGATCAGGGTAAATTCCCAGAAGATGTAGAACAGGAACAGGTCCTGCGCAAGGAAAACACCGAGCATGCCGACTTCCAACATCAGGAAGAAGATCATGAAATCCTTGACGCGATCCTCGATGGCTGTCCAGGTGGACAGGATGGCGATGGGGGTCAGGAAGGTGGTCAGCAGCACAAGCAGGATGCTGAGACCATCAATACCCAGGAAATACTGGATATTCCAACCGGCTACCTGGATCCAGTCATGCCGTGAAATCAGTTGTAAATCGGCGTTGTTCTGGTTGAATAACGAGAGCGCCCACAGGGAAATAACGAAAGTGATGAGCGCAGTGCCCAGTGCCGTCCAGCGAATGGCAGTTTTGGCTTCTGATTTGATAAACAGAAGCCCAAGCACGCCAACCAGCGGGAAGAAGGTCACCAGATTGAGGGGTTCAAACAAAAAGTTCATAGTGCGTCCTCTCAGCCTTGATCCAAGACTCTATTTCAGAAGTAGATAGCCCAGAATGGCTACCACGCCCAGCAAAACCGACAGGGCATAACTGCGCACAAAACCGTTTTGTAACTTGCGCAGAGAATTAGCAGAAGCTTGCACGGCATCCGCAAGCACTTTGGATACATTGTTGACGATACCCAGGTCCACCGGGTCGGCCAGGAAGCGAGTGAGACCAACAAACCCGCGCGCAATGACCATGTTGTGGAACCACTCGTGCCAGAAGTCCCAATCCACTTTTTGAGCAAGGAAGCGAGCCAGATCGACGTAGCGCTCTACAAAGACAAACCTGTAGGCTTCATCGATAAACCACTTGTTTTCCATGCCGGTAAAGAGCGGGCCAAGCATTTTCTTGAGCGGGTCGGGCTGGCCGGAAACGATCGGTTTGCGACCATATAGCAACCAGGAAATGTAGATGGCAAGCACGGCAAAAATGGTGGAAAGCAGCGCCACATAGGGGTTAAGACCACCCCAGGAGACCGCCAGCCAGCCAGTCACTTCTTCTTCCGGCAGCAGGGGCAGAGTATGTTCCAACCAGGCACCCAGGGTATGCACACCCGGCAGGTTAAGAGCGCCGCCCAACACCGAAAGACCAGCAAGCACCATGAGCGGGATAGTCATGACATTGGGGCTTTCTTTAGCATGGGCGGCGGCTTCGTGGCGAGGTTTCCCGAAGAAAACCATCCAAATCTGGCGGCCCATGTAGAAAGCGGTCAGGAAAGCCGCCAGGGTGAGGAGTATATAAACATGGGGGAATTTTTTGGCCGCATCGAGCAGGATCTCATCTTTTGACCAGAAACCCGCCAGAGGAAAGAGACCCGCGAGGGCGATGGTGCCGATCATATAGACCCAGAAGGTAACTGGCATCTGCTTGCTCAGACCGCCCATGTTACGCATATCGCCGGGGTCAAAGACTTCGCCGTGATCACCGTGACCATGCGGCAGGTGATGATGCCCACGTTCCATGCCAAGAATAATTGACCCGGCGGAGAGGAACAATAAAGCCTTGAAAAACGCGTGGGTGATGAGGTGGAACATACCCGCCACATAAGCGCCCATGCCAACTGCTGCCACCATAAAACCCAACTGGCTGATGGTGGAATAAGCCAGGACCTTTTTGATATCGGACTGTCCGACTGCAATCGTGGCCGCAAACAAGGCGGTGACTGCGCCAACGGTGGCAACAATGTACTGCGCGTCATGGCTGAGCATGTAGATCGGCGCAGAACGGGTCACCAGGTAAACGCCAGCGGTGACCATGG
>JBBRWF010000030.1:0-16443 GCA_038249405.1 Anaerolineales bacterium | reverse complement strand
GGCAACCTTCTTCATTCCCAGCTCGGACGGCATCCGCATTCACGACTGCGTGGCGCACTTTGAGGATGAACCCATCGTTCACAAGCAGTATCCCAACAGCTTCCGTGAAACCAATTTATTGGAAATGCTCAAGAGCTGGGAGATCGAGCGTGTAGTGATCTGCGGCATGATGACGCACATGTGCGTGGATGCCACCGTGCGCGCCGCGGCGGATTTTGGCTTTCAGGTCATCGTGGCGGAGGACGCCTGCGCCACGCGCGCACTGAGTTACGGCGAGACAAACGTCCCCGCCGCGCATGTGCATGCGGCCTTTCTAGCAGCATTCAAATCCTACGGTACGCTCATGACTGTGGAAGACATCCTTTCCCGGTTGGGCGCTGAACAAAACAACTGAGCTGACACTGAAGGATAAACGTATGCGAATTGTAATTTACGGCACTGGCGGGGTAGGCGGTTATTTTGGCGGGCGGCTGGCCCAGGCCGGGCAGGAAGTGACTTTCATCGCCCGCGGGGCGCATCTTTCGGCCATTCAAGAACATGGCATGCGGGTGGAATCCATCATCGGAGATTTCAGCATTCAGCCTGCACAGGCCAGCGAACAACCGGAACAGGTTGGTATTGTGGATGTGGTGTTGGTCGGCACCAAGGCCTGGCAGGTGAGCGAGGCTGCGAGGCAGATGCAGCCGCTGGTCGGGGCAAATACCGTCATCATCCCACTGCAAAACGGCGTCAATGCAGCTGATGAGTTGAGCGCGGCACTCGGAAGCGAACACGTGCTGGGCGGGCTTTGCCGCATTTCGTCCTTCATCGCAAGTCCGGGGATCATCCGGCATGTGGGTGTACAGCCCTTTATTGCTTTTGGCGAACGCGACGGCACAAAGACTGCGCGTGTTGAAGGCCTGCGTGAGATCTTTGCAAGCTGCGCAGGGCTGACGGTAGACATTCCGGCTGATATTGAGGCCGCGGTATGGGATAAATTCATCTTCATCTCCGCCATTTCAGGGTTGGGCGCAGTTACCCGCCAAGCTTTGGGCGGTTTTCGTGACATCCCCGAAAGCCGGGCATATCTGATCGCCGCGCTGGAAGAAACCAGCGCTGTGGCGCGCGCGCGAGGCATCCTGCTGCCCGCCAACCAGGTTCAAAAAACCCTGAATTTCATTGACAGCGCCGCACCCGGCCTGATTTCCTCCATGCAAAAGGATATTCTTGAAGGCCCTCCCTCTGAACTGGAAGAACAAAACGGTGCTGTCGTGCGCATGGGACGCGCACTGGGCATCCCCACGCCCACGCATGAATTTATCTATTCCTGCCTGCTGCCTGCTGAACTTCACGCCCGCTCAGCCAAACCCCAATAAGGTCTGAAACTTCCATGATTACAACCATCGATCCTGAAAAACAAAAACAAGCCCGCGAATATGGGCGCATTTCACGGCGCATGTGGCTGATTGAAACGCTCTTCGATCTCTTATACACATCCGCCTGGCTGGGTTTCGGGTGGGCGATTGGTCTGCGCCAGTGGCTAAGCGGGCAGACCGGCAGCGACTGGCTGCTGGTGCCAGCTTTTGTGCTGATTTTTGGCGGCATCTCGGCCCTGATCGAACTGCCCATGAGCTATTACAGCGGGTTTGTGCTGCCACACCGCTTTGACCAATCCAACCAGACGCTGAAGGATTGGATCATTGACCGTCTCAAGGGGCTGGCAATTTCGCTTCCGATTGGATTGCTGGTGCTGGAACTGCTCTACCTGGCGCTGCGCGCTGCAGGCCAACTGTGGTGGCTGTGGGCGGCGGCAGGGCTGCTAATCTTTCAAGTGTTGATTGCCAACCTGGCTCCAGTTTTGATCATGCCCCTTTTCAATAAATACGTGCCGCTTGGCGAAGAACATGCTGAACTAAAAGAGCGCTTGATGAAACTGGCTGAAAAATCTCACACCAGGGTTAAAGGGATTTTCAAATTCGACATGTCGCGCCGCACCAAAGCAGCCAACGCCGCACTGACTGGCCTCGGCAACACCCGGCGCATTATTTTGGGCGATACACTGCTGAATGAGTTTTCGGTGGATGAAATTGAGACCGTGCTGGCGCATGAACTTGGTCATCACGTCAACAAGGATATTCCGCTTTCGATCGGCATGGGCACCCTGATCACCACCCTGGGCCTGTACCTGGCTTCGCTCGGCATAAGCTGGGCGGTGGGGTTCTTTGGGTTCAACGGCGTGTCTGACATTGCCGCCTTCCCCGCCCTGACACTGGTATTCAACCTGTATGGGCTGTTAACCATGCCGCTGCAGAATGCTTTTTCACGCTGGCGCGAGAGCCTGGCAGATCAATATGCACTGCAGGCCACCGGCAAAAAAGAAGCTTTCGCTTCCGGCTTTGCGCGGCTTGCCAATCAGAATCTAGGCGAAATAGACCCTGAAAAATGGGTGGTATTTCTTTTCTACTCCCACCCGCCCCTGGGAGAGCGCATTGAAAAGGCCAAAAACTGGAAGTAGAAATTCCATGTTTCAGTGAACAACCCTGGTTTTTTGGATTTATAAAATCATAGTCCAGCTTCTTATGGCTGGACTATGATTTCCATGAATATGGCATCCCCAAAGAGATTCCCATTTGGGTCCGCAGCCTGCCAGGAGGTGCGGTAGGTGCCCGACTCGAGGGGCGCGGTAAAACTGATCATAAGTGTGGCCCGTGATCCGGCGCGAGCGGGATAGAGCGCCATTTCGCTTTTTGCGCCTAAAGGCGGATAACCCTCATTCAGCTTAAGCCGGTACAGGGCATTCCAATCGCAGGAACCATTGTTTTCCACCTGCCACTGTTTTTCAATAGTTTGACCGGGGGAAACCAGACTGCCATCCGGGTAGTTAATATCCTGGATGTATCTCAGCAAAGGTGTACAGACCGGAGTAGGGCTGACTTGCTGTGTATTTGCTGGGGATGGTGACAGTTCAGGCGTGAATGGGAGAGATGTGCTGGTGGAAACAGGGATGGGTGTTCTGGAGGGCTTTGGCGTTGAGAAAGCAATACTGATCGCCGGAGTAGAGGTATCCTTGGGTTTGGAAGGGGGAATAAATAACGTTGGCGTGGCGGTTGGCCCGCAAGAAGCAAGTAACAAAAAAAAGGCGCAATATGAAATGCCGAGGGCAAGCCTCATATTGCGCCTTATGGAAGCTCTATTCGTCGCCACCCCCATCTGCACCGATGTCGATGGGCAGAACAAGCTCACCGCCCAGGGCCTTCTGGCGGATGACAGTTTCAATTTCAAGGGCAAGATCCGGGTTCTGGCGCAGGAATTCTTTGGAGTTTTCGCGGCCCTGACCAATACGGATATCACCATAGGAGAAGAATGCCCCGCGTTTGGTGATGATCTCGAGCTTGGTAGCCAGGTCGAGCATATCGCCAACCTTGGAGATTCCTTCGTTGAACATAATATCAAATTCCGCGGTACGGAAAGGCGGGGCGACCTTGTTTTTGACAACGCGCACGCGGGTGCGGTTGCCGATCACTTCCTCGCCCATCTTGATGGCTTGAATGCGGCGCACGTCAAGACGAACCGAAGCGTAAAATTTGAGTGCCTGGCCGCCTGTTGTGGTTTCGGGGTTGCCAAACATCACGCCAATCTTTTGGCGCAACTGGTTGGTAAAGACCACCGAGGTCTTGGTCTGGTTGATTGCGCCCGAAAGTTTTCGCAGAGCCTGAGACATCAAACGCGCCTGAACACCCATAGTGGCATCGCCCATATCACCTTCGAGTTCGGAGCGCGGAACCAGGGCAGCCACAGAGTCTATAACGACCAGGTCAACAGCCCCGGAACGCACCAGGGTTTCAGCAATTTCAAGCGCCTGTTCGCCGGTGTCTGGCTGTGAAACAAGCAAGTTGTTAATATCGACACCACACTTGGCAGCATAGGTCGGGTCAAGAGCATGTTCCATATCAATAAAAGCGCAAGTGCCGCCCATTTTTTGGGATTCGGCCACGATGTGCTGGCAAAGCGTGGTTTTACCGGATGATTCCGGGCCGTAGATTTCTGCAATGCGTCCGCGCGGAATGCCGCCAACACCCAGAGCGAGATCCAGGGATAGTGAACCAGTTGGGATGGCGTCCACTATCATGCTGTGCGCTTCGCCAAGACGCATGATCGAGCCATCGCCATAACGTTTGATAATATCGCCGATAGCTTTATCGAGGACGGCTTTTTTAGCGTCATCCCCCTGGCGAACAGCGGGTGCGAGTTCTTGTGATTTACGAGCCATGATTTATTCTCCGGAACAGGGTTAAGGTAACGAATTGGATGGTTTCAGTAAAGTATAGCACAAATGTTCACTTCGTCAAGATTTTGGAAATTTTGTTTTGAGGGTATTCTTTCACCAAAAAATCAGGAAAATTGGCTGTGATGATCAGGGTGTTGGGGTTGCTTCGGGTGTAAGAAAGGGTACTACTACGGTAGGAAAAGCAGTGCTGGTAAAGCCAAAGGTCTTGCGATAGACAAAATAGGCCACGCGGCCCGGGAGAATTTCGACTTCGATCCGATTGCCCGGTTCGCTGGTCTGGGTGATGCGGACTTCATAGCGCCCGGCAGGCAAGTCGCTGATGACCATATTTTCGGCGTAGTAATCGTCTGAATTGACTGCATCCGGTCCGTAGGTATTGACAGTCCACTCACGATTGGTTTCAAGCGAGCGAATATAGACCGTCACGCTGTGAGCCAGGTCTCGGTTGGCTTCCATGACCCGGCCAGCCAGCACGCCCCAGCCCTGAGGCGGGGCAATCCACAGCTCCGGGTTGCGTGTAAAGAAGAACATATCTTTTCCGAGACGCATTTCAAAATGCAGGTGAGGGCCGGTGGTGTACCCTGTTTCACCCACCTGACCGATTTGTTCCCCGGTGCGTACCCACTGCCCAACCGCGACATCCACCGTGCGCATGTGAGCATAAATGGTAAAAAGCGGTTTGCCGTTATAGCCAAAGTCGTGCCGAATTGCAACCGCCATGCCGTAAGGGTCTTCAATGTTGTCTGGCGTGCCGCTAAACAGGCCCCAGCCGGCCCAGGTCACCACCCCGGCACCAGCAGCCAGCACGGGTGTGCCAGCCTGGGAGGGGATATCCACTCCAGAGTGGGTTACATCCAGGGATGTGCTCAAGATGCCGCCATAACGGTAATCGGCAAGCGGCCAATTGATCACATCTGCAGCAATGGGGCGGGAGAAGTAAAAGTGGTCAAACTCACCCAACGCCAATGGCACAGGGTACTGGGGCGGTCTCCAGGCAGAAATTGGCTCACCTCCCGGCGTGGGCAGACTGAGCCGCAAAGGTGCTGCCTGCCCGGCGGCAGGAGTGATAAAAATGCAATCCGGGTTGGGGCACAAAGGGGTGGGCCCTGGCTCCAGAGTTTGAGTAGCGGTTGCGGCAGGCGTCTTGCCTGGCAACAACAGGAGCGGGGTAGAGGCTGGCTGCGGCGTTGCGGCCGGGGCGCAGGCTGACAAAAACCACAAGACCAGCAAAAGAACTCTAGGGAATTTGCGGCTCATGGGCTGGGGGTAAAGGTTGGACGCATGGTAGGGGTAAAGGTGACCGTGGGGGTGGCGGTTTTATAGCGGTAGCCTTTTGGAGTTTCAGTAGGAGTGCGGGTTGGCGGTATCACCACCGTGGGGGTGACAAAAACATCTGCGGGATAGACCTGGAGCATGGCAGCCCGCCAATCAAGCCCACCGGTCAGGATAAACTCATTAAATTGCGTACCCTTAAAATAGGAGCGCCAGTTATTCAGCGCTGGAAGACGCTGCCAGCCAAATTTTGCTGCCAGAGCCGTGAAATCGACCCAAAAACCAGCGGGGATGGCGCTGGCTTTGGTACCGCCCTGCTCATACGCCAGCGGGTCCAGGTTGTAGCGAGAGGTAAGGTCCCAGGGGCGCACGCGCAGGGGTTCTCCCTGTGAGCCATCCTGGGCAACGGCACGCAGATAGATGCGCCAATAGGTTTTCCCTTCGATATCTTCCCTGGCTAACACCATCCAACCGGCATTAAGAGTCAGCGGATTGATCGCGAAAGCGCGCCCGGTGTAAAGCCAATCCTGGCCTTCGCCGGGATCAAGGGATGAAGTCAGCGGGGTGTAGGCGCTTTCCAGACTGGAGAGGGTATCCCAGCCGGCATCATCGATGACCCGTTGGCGCAGCGCGCTAAATGATTCGTTAACTGCATCGTGAAGATACGGATAAGGTGCTTCCATATCGAGCATTTTAATGATTGAGGCTCGCTGACCGGGGGAGTCAACGTTTAATTGAATCTGCATTTGCCAGAGAGCTGTAGGGGTAAGCATGGCCTGCTTATAAAAGACAAGCGGCAGCCCATTCACACGTTCCAGATGCCAATCCATCCCGCGAATCTGATTAACTGGCGTGGGGGGTAAACTGAGCGTGCCATCCAGCGCATAAGCGAGCAGGTAATCCTGGTTGGGAGCGGTAAGACGAGTTGCGATTTCATTCCCCGAAGCGCTCCAAATGGGAAAATCGCCTGCCCCTACCAGGCGCGGAAGCTGTTCCGGGTGGTTGCTGTCCCAGGTGTAAATGCTATCCACCTGTCCAATTGTTTGCGAAGCCCAGGCCAAACGGATACCATCCGGCGACCATGCGGGGTGAGTATCCGAACTATCTGGGGAATTGCTTATATTGACAAAACGGCCTTCATCGGGTTTATCCAGGTTGACAACCCAGATCTCATCATCGCCAGTGCGGTTCGACACAAAAGCCACCTGCCTGCCAAGCGGCGACCAGGTGGGGTCTTGATCCAGGGCGGGATTATCAATCAGCTGGATGATCTGCCCGGGGTTGACTGTGGAAATGATATTGACATCCAGTTGGTCACCGCGCATGCTTTCATACGTGATCCATTGACCATCCGGTGACCAGGCAGGGTTGCCGTCGAATTCTGCGGTATCGGTAATGCGCTGAATTTGCCCATCGCCCAGGTTGAGCGTGTATATATCCCAATAGGCATTACGGTTGGATGCAAAAACAACCTGGCTGCCATCCAGGCTGATGGATGGGCTGACATCATCCCACAAACCACTGGTCAGACGGGCGGGCGCTAATTTTGTGGGAGAATAGGCAAACAGGTGGTTATAACCATTATCATCCATTGAGAGGATAAAAGTCTGGGTTGTGTCGCCGGGCAGCGGGGTGAGGGTGCGCGTGGAAGTTGCCGTAAGGGTTGGCGTGTGAGATGGGGTCAGGGTGGCGGTATTGGTCGGCGCAGCAGTAGCAGTGGGCGCAGCGAAAGGCTGAACACAGGCGCTGAGCGAGATGATCAGGATCAATAAACAGGTAAGAAGACCGGTTAAACGATTCATTGGTCTATTGTACTCTGAGAAAAACCCGGGTTGGATATTTTTTGAATGTTGAAGTTATGGATTCAAAAGTTCAAAAGGATCGAACAGCCTGAACTGGCGGCTGTTACGCCATCTTTTGTAATTTTCGGCTTCTTCAGGGGTCTGGTCAGCACGGTAAAAAGCCATCTTCGGAAAAGTGGAGCCGGACGGCCCCCAGCGTGTTTCAAAGTGTAGATGATGCCCGCCGGTAAGACCGGTTGAACCGGTTTCGCCGAGCTGCTGACCGCAAGTTATGCCCTGCCCCAGGGTAAACCCTTTTACGTTTTGCATGTGTGCGTAAAGCGTATAGAGTGAGTTGCCGGGGGGAATGTTCTGGCGGGCAATCAGAGAAGCAGGAATACCATCAAATGCTGTTTCTATCATAATCATATTGCCGTAAGGTGGGCGGTCGATAATAACCGAGCTGATCTTCCCGGCAATCGCAGCAAGGACGGGGGTGCCATTGAAAGGTTTGCCGTCGCGGGTGTAATACCCCAGATCCAGCCCGTGGTGCCCATCATCTGAGTAAGTATCGTCCAGCAGGACGCGCGGCATAATAAAAGGTTGGGTAACGATCTGGTCGAGATTCTCCAGCGGCTGGACTGCCAGTGGAGAACAAATAACCGGCATGGGGGTTGGCGTAATTGTTGGCGCCGGTTGTTTGGTGGGGATCAGCGTTTGAGTGCTGGCAGCAGGTTGGGAAGCTGTGGGGGCATCGGCAATAGGAATAATCAACGCGGGGGGCGTACAGGCCGCTCCCAGAAGCATGAGCGCGAATAAAACAAAACAAGCTCGCCAGAATCGCCCGGCAAGCAGATCATCCAGCAAAATTTGGTTGAAACTAGATTTCGAACTCAATTTGACGTGTGTCGCTATCGGGGTAATCGGGGTAAAACAGGCGGGCTTGCAAGCTAAATTTCCCTGTCTGCTGGCTGCCGCGCACATGCATGGTAAATACGTTTTTGCGCTGCATGGGCTCAATGACGCTTGCCGATGCTATTTCATCACCCTGGGCATCGCAAAGGGCCACTTCCATATAAGGACGCTGCTGAAAGGCGGTTACTTCCACATAGACCCGCAAGCGAACCGGGCCATTATCCAGCACCGGCTCAACTTTTAGTTCGATAAAGCGCATTTCCTGCGGCGGCACCGGTACAACACCCGATTCGGCCGGGTTCAACTCAGGGAAGAAAAATTCCAGATCATCAGACATGCAGGTATTATACCCAACGCGGCCACAAACACACAAGGCATCACGGGACCTGCCAGTGCCGGTGGGTATGACCTAACAAAAACCTGGTTTCAAATCGAAACCAGGTTTTTGTTGATGCAGCTGGCAGGATTAACCGTGCTTGCGCTGGAATTCCTTCATGAAACCAACCAGAGCCTCTGCGGATTCAAGCGGCAGGGCATTGTAAACGGAGGCACGCAGGCCGCCGACCGAGCGGTGACCCTTGAGGCCAATCATGTTTTGTTTTTTGGCTTCGGATGCAAACGCGTCTTCGAGTTCTTCGGTAGGCAGGCGGAAAGTGATATTCATATTTGAACGGCTGTCGGGACGGGCATGACCCTTGTAGAACCCGCCGCTCTCATCAATGGCTTTATACACAACGCCCGCTTTGGCTTCATTTCGGCGCTGAATTTCAGGCAGACCGCCCAGGTTGAGGGCCCACTTAAAGACCAGGCCGACCATATAAATGGCAAAGCACGGGGGAGTGTTGTGCATGGAACCCCCGGCAACCTGAACCTTATAATCGAGCATGGCCGGCAGGTTCGCGGGGACGCGCTCCAGCAGGTCTTCGCGGATGATGCTCACCACAACACCGGCGGGACCGGCATTCTTTTGAGCGCCCGCATAAATTAATCCATATTTGGAGACATCGATCGGGCGGCTGATAAAGTCAGAAGAAGTATCGACAAAGAGCGGAACACCTTCTGGGGCGACCGGCTCATGCTTGAATTCAACACCGTGAATGGTCTCGTTGGATGTGAAATAAAGATAAGCAGCCTTGGGATCCAGTTTTAACTCGGATTGATCCGGCAGGCGGGTAAAGTTTTCGCTTTCGGCGCTGAAAGCGGCTTTGGTGGTCCCCAGCTTTTGAGCTTCCTTGAGCGCGCTTTTGCTCCAGGATCCAGTCACAACGTAATCGGCAGAGGCGCCTGCCGGACGCAGGTTCATGGGGATCATGGCAAACTGCAAAGTGGCGCCGCCCTGCAGGAAAAGAATTTTGTAATTGGCCGGGATTCCCATGAGGGTACGGAGATCCTGCTCGGCTTCTGCCATCACTGCTTCAAATTCCTTGGAGCGATGGCTGATCTCCATCACCGACATGCCGGTGCCTTTGAAATCGATCAGTTCTTTTTGAGCCTGCTCCAATACTGGCAGCGGCATAATGGATGGACCGGCATTGAAATTGTGCGCGCGTTTTGTTTCAGACATGGTTTCTTACTCCTTGTTCGAATCTTTATGGGCGTTAGAATGTATATTATACCTTGTCAGACAACTGCATTTTCTCAGAATATGCATTTCTCACGAGGGCCGAGCCGCCATAGGATAACCGGCTTTGGCCAAAAAGAAAGGCAACCAACCTGCCTCATTTTTATCATGCCCGGGGATAGCAGGCAAGTGACAGGTATCACAATAAACACGGAGAAAGTGTGATTTATATCGGTTGACACTCGCGTCTGCGGTTTGGTACAATCCCAACTGAAAAATTTTACATTTGCTATTTACGCGGGTTGCGGCTTGGCCGTGAACCCCTGTTGTATGCAAACCAGGCCAAACACAGGAGATAAACATGAAGATCTTAGTTTGTGACAAAACCGAATCCGAGGCCATTGAGCGCATGCGCGCCGCCGGTCTGACCGTGGATGTTCGCGATGATATCACCCAGGAACAATTACTGACCGTGCTGCCCGCTTATGACGGCATGGTGGTTCGCAGCCGCACCAAGGTGCGCCAGCCGCTGTTGGAAGTTTGCCCCGACCTGAAAGTGATCGTGCGCGGTGGGGTTGGCCTGGATACGATTGACGTTGATTATGCCTGCTCCAAGGGCATCATGGTCATGAATACCGCACTGGCAAGTTCCGCCTCCGTGGCAGAGCTGACGATTGGCTACATGTTTGCCCTGGCGCGCTCTATTTACCAGGCAACCGCTTCATTGAAGGCTGAAAAATGGGATAAAAAATCCTTCGACGGCGATGAAATCGGCGGCAAGACCCTGGGCGTGATCGGCCTGGGCAATATTGGTAAAGAAGTTTCCAAACGCGCCCTGGCTCTGGGCATGACCGTCATCGGGTATGATATTCGCCAGAAGGAAGTGCCGGGCGTAAAAAACGTTGAGAACCTGGATGAGCTGTACCCGCTCGCCGATTACATCAGCCTGCATATTCCAAAAACGGCTCTGTCTGCCGGGTTGATCGGAAAAGCCCAATTTGACATGATGAAAAACGGCGTGCGCATTATCAATTGCGGACGCGGAGGCATTATTGACGAAGCTGCATTGTATGAAGCACTGACCAGCGGCAAAGTTGCGGGCGTAGCTCTGGATGTTTTCGCAGAGGAACCGCCAACCGATTGGAAGCTTATCCAGCTTCCGAATGTGATCGGTTCGCCGCACATCGGCGCATCCACCAAAGAGGCTCAAGGACGTATCGCCGTTGAAGTAGCCGATAAATTGATTGAGTTCGCAAAGAACAGCAAATAAAACCATCAAGGGCGGCCCAAACGGGCCGCCCCTGTCGATTTAATGGAGCATCCATGAAAATTTTTGACGATATCGGTGTGCAGGTTCCGCAGGTTTACCTGCCAAAGGCAGATGTTGAGCTGACGAAATGGGCAGTGATTGCTTGCGACCAGTTTACCTCGCAGCCAGAATACTGGCAGAAGGTGGAACAGATCGTTGGCGGCAGTCCATCCACGCTGAACCTGACCTTCCCCGAGGTGTACCTTGAAGGCGCTGATGAAGCCGAACGCATTCAGCGTATCCAGTCTGGCATGCGCAGCGTGCTGGTTAACCGAGTGTTGGAAGCGCACGAAGGTATGGTGTATGTAGAGCGCAGCGTTAATGGGCGCACGCGCAAAGGCCTGGTGCTGGCGCTCGACCTGGAGCACTATGATTACAACCGGGGTTCATCCAGCCTGATCCGCGCCACCGAAGGCACAATCGTCGAACGCTTACCCCCGCGCATGAAAATCCGTGAGGGCGCTGCGCTGGAATTTCCGCACATTCTGGTATTGATTGACGATGCGCAGCGTACGGTGATAGAGCCGCTGCAAGCCGCCAAAATGAGCATGCAAAAGCTCTACGACTTTGACCTGATGCTCGACAGCGGCCATTTGGCCGGATACCAGGTGAATGGGCAACTTGAAGCCGGGGTGATTGCCGCTTTACGAGAATTGGCACGCCCTGAGAGCTTTGGGACCCGTTATGAAGTGGAAGGCCAACCCGTTTTGCTATTCGCCATGGGCGACGGCAATCACTCGCTGGCAACCGCCAAAGCCATCTGGGAAAAACTCAAACCGACCGTTGGCATGCAGCACCCGGCCCGTTACGCACTGGTGGAGATTGAAAACGTGCACGATGAGGCGCTGGAATTTGAGCCCATCCATCGGGTCTTGTTTGGTCTGAAGCAGGACATCCTGCCAGCCATGCAAACCCACTTTGGCAAGGATTTTTCCTTTAGCCCCGCTGCCAGCCTGGATGAAATGGTGAAACGCGTGGATGCAGCCTCAGGCCCCCAACAGGCGATTGGGGTGATTGGTGCGAGCCAACCTTTTGGCGTAATGGAACTCGCCAACCCTGCCACCAACCTGCCAGTGGGCACGCTGCAAGCCTTTTTGGATGCTTTCTTGAAGGCGGGCGGCGCGGAGAAGATCGATTACGTGCACGGAGCGGATGTGACCGCCCAGCTCGGAAGCCAGCCCGGCAACGTGGGGTTCTACCTGCCCGGCATGCACAAGTCCGACCTGTTCAAGACGGTCATTCTGGACGGGGCGCTGCCCCGCAAGACGTTCTCGATGGGAGAAGCGCGGGAAAAGCGCTTCTACATGGAAGCGCGCAAGATTGCGTAAAAAATAAGAGCCGGTCAGCGACCGGCTCTTATTTTTTCCAATGCCGTTTTGAAGTCTTCCGGGTAAGCGGCGGTATAGGTGACTGTTTCACCGGTGTGCGGGTGAACAAAGGTCAGAGATTGGGCGTGCAGCGCTGGGCGGTCGATCAAGTCAGTATACGGGGCGCTGTACAGGGTGTCTCCGAGCAGGGGGAAACCAAGCGCGTAGGCGTGGACTCTGATCTGGTGCGTTCTGCCTGTGGCGGGGACGGATTCGAGCAGCGCGTAGCCTGAAAAACGCTGCATCACCACAAAGCGTGTTTCGGTTGGGCTGCCGTGGCTGTTATCCACCTTGGTGCGGTGGCTGTGGCCCACGTTGATACGCAGTTTATGTTTGGCGGTATGTTCACTCCATTTTGGCACGCCAACACAGATGGAGTGATAAATCTTTTGGGTGGTGTGCTGTTCAAACTGCATGTTCAAAGCGCGGTGCGCTTCAGGTGTGCGGGCAAAGACCATCACACCGCTGGTGACTTTGTCCAGGCGGTGGACAACCAGCAGTTCTGGGAATTTTTCCTGGAGCAGTTTGACCAGGTAGGGGGCATCCGGTTCCCAGCCATCCGGTAAAACCGGCAGGCTGGCTGGTTTATTAATGACCATCAGATGCTCATCTTGATACAGAATAAGCTTTTTTACAGGTGGAAGATTCATGCCGCTATTGTATCAGTATTCCCAAAAAACCCTTGACATTAACGTTACGTAATGGTTTATAGTTGGGGCATGTTCACCGTCAAACAACTTTCCAGGCTGGCAGGGGTCACCCCGCGCACACTGCATCATTATGATGCCATCGGGCTGCTGAAGCCATCCCACATTGGCGAAAATGGCTATCGCTATTATGGGGAGCAGTCACTTTTGCAGTTACAGCAGATTCTCTTCTACAGAGAACTTGAACTACCACTGAGCGATATTCACGAAATCATGGGACGCCGTGATTTTGAGGTACTCCCGGCACTGGAAAGTCACAAGGTGGAATTGGGCAAGCGCATCGAGCGTTTACAGCGCCTGATCGAAACGGTGAATAACACGATTTCGCATTTGAAAGGAGAAAAAGAAATGAGCAAGCAACAGATTTTTTCCGGTTTTAGCGAAGAAGAACAGGATCAGTATGCGGCGGAAGCCGAGAAGATGTATGATCCTGAAACGGTAAGAGCCTCCAACAAAAAGTGGAAGGGTTACCCGGCTGAAGAAAAGCAGCGCATCCTGAATGAAAGCAAGCTGATTTACCTTGACATGATTGCCGCCATGCCCGGGGGCGCGGCCTCGGTTGAAACTCAGGCAATTGTGCAGCACTGGCGCACGAACATGGACTATTTTTGGACGCCCAGTATTGACCAGCTGCTGGCGCTGGCCAGTGGTTACAGCGCTGACCCACGCTTTAGAGCTAATTTTGACGAGCTGCATCCAGACCTGGCTGAGTTCATGAAGGCGGCCGTTTCAGAGTATGTCGCCAGACACACAGCTTAAAGCAGGCAGCAACTGCCCGGCGGGAGAAAATCCTGCCGGGCAGTTGTTATCAAAGCAGCGCGGGTAGTTCGTTGAGGTGCGCGATCTGGTAAGTGACTGGCAGGCCGGTCAGCCTGCTGCCGGGGTTGTACCAACAGGTATGGATGCCAAAATCCAATCCACCCTGGATATCTGAAGTCAGGCTGTCACCAATGATCAGGACCTTGTCTCGCGCAGGCTGGTTGATACGGGTCAAAATGGTTTCGAAATAGGCGCGGGAGGGCTTGGAAACGCCCATTTCCTCAGAGATAAAGACTTGCTCAAAGCAATCATGCAAACTGGAATTCACCAGCCTGGGGCGCTGAACATCTTTCAGCCCGTTGGTGACCAGCGCCAGATGGTAATTTTTTTGCAGGTCGTGGATCAGTTCATCAGCCCCATCCAGTAAATCCGTGCCGAGCGCCAGGTTTTTTAGATAAAGCCGGCTGGTAAGCTGTTCATCACCGGGCAAGCCAGACTCAGCAAAAAACAAGCGGAAACGCTTGGTGCGCAATTCCAGGGATGTCACCAGGCCGCGCTCGAACTCCTGCCAGACTTGCTGGTTTACCTTTGCGTATATGCGGGTATATTCCGGCTTAAAATCGAGCCTGGATTGTTCCAATGTCCATTTAAGCGCATTCGCCTCAGCCTTGGCAAAATCGAATAACGTATCATCCGCATCAAAAAGCAGCCAGGTGTATTTCAAGATTATTTCCTATCGACTCAAAATAAAGTGGAAAGGTACAGTTATACATCCTGGATCTGGTCAGTTTCCCAGGAAACCCAGCGATTGCGGCCTGCTTCTTTTGCGAGATACATGGCCTGGTCTGCATGCGAAACCAGTTCGTAAAGGGTGGCAACACTTTCTGTGAAGTGGGCCGTTCCCACGCTGATTGTGACAGAAATACCCACCCCGCTTACCGAAACAGGCTGTTCACTGACTGACTCGACCAGGCGGGTTGCAATAGAGGGAATTTCTGACCAGGGAGTACGCGGCAGCATCAGAACAAATTCCTCGCCCCCATAGCGCGCAAAAAGATCGGTGGGGCGCAAATTTTCCTGGAGCCTGCGGATGACTTCCTGTAAAACAATATCTCCGGCAAAATGACCAAACGTGTCATTCACAGCTTTGAAGTGATCGATATCAATCATCAAAACCGTTAAATCGCAGGACTGATAGCGTGATCGAATATATATTTTTTCTGACTCAAGAAAAAAATGGCGGCGATTAAAGAGCCCGGTTAATGAGTCGGTGATGGCCAGTTGCTCTAATTTCTTTTCGATATTATATCGTTCAGTAACATCCCGCATGGCAGCGATGTGCACATCCTGACCCTTCCACGAAATAAAGCGCGCGGTGATCTCGACCGGGAAGACATCTCCATTTTTTTTACGATGCCAGCGCAGAGGAATGGAAACGGTCTGGTCGGATGGAGCCGGAGATTTGGTAGCTTTTATGGTTTTTTCTGGTTCTGCAGACAAATTGGTGTTTTTCTTGTGGATTAATTCATCATGGCTAAAACCATACAAGGCTGTGGCGGCACTGTTTGCCTCCAAAATAGCGTTATCTGCATTGCGAATGATGAAAATGGCATCGGATTCCATCTCAAACAAATCACGATATTCTTTTTCGCTTTCCCTTAAAAGCTGTTCCGTCTGTTTGCGGCTGGTAATATCTTCTTTATCGGCCACATAATTGGTGATTTTCCCCTGAGCATCGAAGATGGGGGCAATGGTGGTGTACTCCCAGTGGATCTCGCCATTTTTCTTGCGATTGGCCAATTCTCCGCGCCAGGTTTTACCGGCCAACAAAGTTGACCACATTTTTTGATATGTTTCTTGCGGAATCAGGTTTGATTTTAGAATGCGCGGATTCTTACCTTGAACCTCTTCAAAACCATAGCCAGTGATGCGCGTAAAAGCCGGATTCACATATTCGATATTGGCATCCAGATCGGTAATTACAAAACTGCTGGGACTTTGCTCAATGGCTATGGAGAGCCGGGATAATTTTTGATTGGCGGCGATCAATTCCACTGTGCGCTCATTGATACGCGTTTCAAGGGTGCTGATCAGGCTGTTCTGCTCTCCAGCTATATGATCGTCTTTATTGGATGCGCGCCGAACCAGGAAATAGTAACCAAATAGAATCAGGTTAATAAACAGGATCACCAGAGAAATGGTTTGGAGATAAATAGCCGGAAAACCTGCAGGTGCGAGAAAGGACTGATTCAAAAACAAAGCAAACGAAAAGACAGTCAACAACAAAGAGAAAATGAACAGCAAAAGACCTTTTTTGGAAGGTTTTTGCTGTTTGGAACCCAAATACCGCTGGCCCAGGTAAACTGTAATAAAAAGGGCCAGCAGTGCTTGATTGAGAAAACTGAGAAATAGTGTTGAAAAGTGGAGTGCAGTCATTTGTCCCTCATGCATTACAGACAGCAATCATACTTCGCTATGCATGGAATTGCAAATGGAGTTGCGTTC